>JANXCT010000033.1 GCA_025059875.1 Candidatus Kapaibacterium sp. | reverse complement strand
AATCCGCAACTCCCGCTCCAGTTTCCACAAGGTCGTTCGAGTTGTCGGCAAATCTACTTTGTGACCAATCCGCAACAATAAGTGCGCTACCTCGCGCTCGAAGGAGTTGTCGGCAAATCTACTTTGTGACCAATCCGCAACAAGCCATCAACATTATGGCGAAAGGGGCACGTTGTCGGCAAATCTACTTTGTGACCAATCCGCAACTTGTTTTCATTGTTGCGTCTCTTATTGTTGTGTTGTCGGCAAATCTACTTTGTGACCAATCCGCAACAACACACCGAACACATGCACCGAACACACCGGTTGTCGGCAAATCTACTTTGTGACCAATCCGCAACGGAACACCAACATCCCAAATCGTACAATTGGTTGTCGGCAAATCTACTTTGTGACCAATCCGCAACGATCCAGAAGGATAGCACTGGTGCATACCTAGTTGTCGGCAAATCTACTTTGTGACCAATCCGCAACTTATGGCAACCGTATCCATCGACGGCCC
>JANXCT010000032.1 GCA_025059875.1 Candidatus Kapaibacterium sp. | reverse complement strand
GAAAGAGCGCGACGCTGCGACGCGATTCCGCAAAGATTTGACCCGTGATGGCTTTACCCGCCTCCAATACTCGGTGTATATTCGGCACTGTCCCAGTAGTGAATCTGCCGAGACCTTTATTCGGCGCATCGAAGGTTATTTGCCAGAATATGGGCAGGTAAGCATTCTGCGGGTTACCGATAAACAATTTGCCACCATGCTGCATTTCTACCGCTCCAAACCGCATCCCGGACCAGAAACACCGGTACAGCTTGCAATCTTTTAGCGGTACCATGCAAAAAAATAGCATGCTCCGATGGGAAATCACCGGAGCATGAGAGACATTTGCCGACAGCATGCCGACTTTTCCAACTGTAAGTGTTAGGGAGGAAAAGAGCTTACAGAAGTACTGTTGTCGGCAAATCTACTTTGTGACCAATCCGCAACCAAAACCTGTCAAGCGACATCGAAGAAATCGTTGTCGGCAAATCTACTTTGTGACCAATCCGCAACTGTACTTCATCGCAGCCTTA
>JANXCT010000031.1 GCA_025059875.1 Candidatus Kapaibacterium sp. | reverse complement strand
CTATCCTGTAGTGGAGTCTCTTCGCTCTCTCCTACCTCTTTGCGACGAAATTATCGTAGCAGTTGGCGACTCCGAAGATGGGACACTGGAAGCTGTCGAAAGTATTGGTGCCCCCGAGATCCGGATTCTTCCTACCCAATGGCATCCCACTGAGCCGGGCTGGCGCATATTAGCCGAGCAGACACAAATCGCGCTCAATGCTTGCCGCGGACATTGGTGCATCTACTTACAGGCCGACGAAGTGCTCCATGAGCGTGATTACGAGACCATTCGGCAGGCCCTACAAGAAAATGTCAAGGACCAGCGGGTAGAAGCTTTTGTCCTGCGATACTATCATTTCTACGGCAGCTATGACTATATCGGGGCAGGACGGCAATGGTACCGGCGCGAGGTCCGCATCGTGCGTAACACCGGAGATGTCATCTCATGGGGCGATGCTCAGGGCTTCCGCAAACAATTACCTGGTGGCGGCGCTCGCCCTCTGCGAGCGCGTGAACTACCTGCGTACGTTTATCACTACGGCTGGGTGC
>JANXCT010000030.1 GCA_025059875.1 Candidatus Kapaibacterium sp. | reverse complement strand
AGGCGGGCTCGAGCCGGGAGTTTCTGGACCGGATGCAGACGCGCGCCGAACTTTATGAGCTCATCGACTACGCGGCCTACGAGGCCTTCGACCGAGCGCTCTCTCGGTGGCAGGCTTCGGAGCCAGGGAGGGAGGCGTAGCCGGTTTTGGGGTGGGCACTGAGTACGAGGACACCGATGTGGCGTCGGTCGCAGGTTCGCAGGTAGGGGAATCCTTCCGATCGTGGTGCAGGGGTTGGTAAGCCTCTTCAGGGGCTGATCTGGAAAGCATCGCCTTGCTTACCGGAACGCGCCTTGAGCTCAAGGCTGTTGCCGACAGGCGCTTTTCAGGACATCTCGCACTTGATGCGGGTTTTTACATACGCAAAAGACCCACCACCCAAACTTACCGTGGTGATTCACTGCCCGCACCCAGCGCCGTGCAGCCGCTTCTTTCTGCCGATCCTGCTCGGTCTCAAAACCTTTGATCTCCAAGATCACTTTGATCTCGCGCCCGTCTGGGCATCGCAAGCGGACGAGGTAGTCCGGACGGTATTCGCGGCGCACGCCTTGCCACTCATAGGTAACGTTGA
>JANXCT010000029.1 GCA_025059875.1 Candidatus Kapaibacterium sp. | reverse complement strand
CACGGGTGGAAGTAGACTTCGCCCGCTACGGTGGGCACGCCGATGCAGTTGCCATAGTCTGCGATCCCGCGCACTACGTGTTCAAACAGGTAGCGGTTGCGCGCTTCGCTAAGTGGTCCAAAGCGCAGTGAGTTCAGAAGGGCGATCGGGCGTGCGCCCATCGTAAACACATCGCGAATGATCCCACCGACCCCTGTGGCAGCGCCGTGGTACGGCTCTACCGCCGAGGGGTGATTGTGGCTCTCTACCTTGAACACGATGCCCAGCTGATCATCCAGAGGCACGACGCCCGCGTTTTCAAAGCCCGCGCCTTCTAAAGCCTCGCGATAGCGCTTAAACAGCCGCAGCACAGGGCGCGAATGTTTGTAGCCACAGTGTTCCGACCACATCACAGCAAACATCCCCAGCTCGACATCGTTTGGCTCGCGCCACATCAGCTCCACGATGCGACTGTACTCGGCGTCAGTCAATCCCATCGCGCGCCACTCATCAGGCGATCGGCGAACTACCACCATCACGCCAAGTGTACCTGAAACGCTCGGTGCCCAAGGTAGCACACGCAGTACACACTTTG
>JANXCT010000028.1 GCA_025059875.1 Candidatus Kapaibacterium sp. | reverse complement strand
CCGACGCCCCAACGTGCAGATGGGCGACCCCTTCGCCGAGAAGCTGCTGATTGAGGCGACGCTGGAGGCGTTGGCGACAGGCGACATCGTGGGCATTCAGGATATGGGTGCTGCGGGGCTGACCTGTTCTACCAGCGAGACCGCCTTCAAGGGCGGAACGGGCATGGAGATCGACGTGCTGAAGGTGCCGCGCCGCGAAGAGGGCATGACTCCTTACGAAATCATGCTCTCCGAGTCGCAGGAGCGGATGCTGTGTATCGTCAAGAAGGGACGCGAGGAGGCGGTCGCCAGCATCTTCCGCAAGTGGGGGCTGAACGCGGTGGTCATCGGGCACGTCACGGATGACGGCATCCTGCGCGTGAAGGAGGGCGACCAAATTGCTGCTGAGCTCCTCGCCGCCTTCCTCACCGACGCCTGCCCGACCTACACGCTGAAGGCGGAGGAACCCGCCTACATCGCCCGCCTGCGCGAGTTTGACCCTCTGCAGCTGCCCGAACCCGATGACTACAACCGCGTGCTGCTCGGCTTGCTCTCCTCGCCGACGATAGCGAGCAAGCGGTGGGTGTATGAGCAGTACG
>JANXCT010000027.1 GCA_025059875.1 Candidatus Kapaibacterium sp. | reverse complement strand
CGACAACTAATACGAGAACTTGCTGGCGGATAAGATGGTTGCGGATTGGTCACAAAGTAGATTTGCCGACAACCGCGGTATGTGCAACTACGTGAGAGGATGGGTTGCGGATTGGTCACAAAGTAGATTTGCCGACAACAGTAGTGTATGAAATACTTCTCTGTACTGAGTTGCGGATTGGTCACAAAGTAGATTTGCCGACAACGGCACCACTGTGCCTTATGCCATCTTCCACGTTGCGGATTGGTCACAAAGTAGATTTGCCGACAACCTGGTGCCATTGATTGCCATCGCAATAGTAGTTGCGGATTGGTCACAAAGTAGATTTGCCGACAACTTCGAACGTTGCGACATCTGTCACCTCTGCGTTGCGGATTGGTCACAAAGTAGATTTGCCGACAACGTACAATCTCCATACTACCTTCGCACAAAAGTTGCGGATTGGTCACAAAGTAGATTTGCCGACAACTTCTCCCCACCGCCGACAGCGAGCGATGATGGTTGCGGATTGGTCACAAAGTAGATTTGCCGACAACGCTTGCAGCGCTGCCAATCTCGTGCCCATGGTTGCGGATTGGTCACAAAGTAGATTTGCCGACAACGCCGATGA
>JANXCT010000026.1 GCA_025059875.1 Candidatus Kapaibacterium sp. | reverse complement strand
CGGAAAGCGTCGGCACAATTTTGCAAGTGGGCGACGGTATCGCCCGTGTGTACGGGCTGCCCGACGCTATGATGGGCGAGCTCTTGGAGTTCCCCCACGGCGTGATGGGCATGGTGCTCAACCTCGAAGAAGACAGCATCGGCGCGATTATCTTAGGCTCCGACGAGGAGCTCAAAGAGGGCGACCCTGTCAAGCGCACGGGGCGCATTATTGAAGTGCCCGTTGGCAAAGCGTTGCTTGGGCGCGTGGTGGACGCCCTCGGACGCCCCCTCGACGGCAAAGGTCCGATTATTGCCGAGGAGTATCGGCGCGTGGAGGTGATTGCACCCGGCGTTGTCACACGCCAACCTGTGAAACAACCCCTGCAAACGGGCATCAAAGCCATCGACGCGATGATCCCTATCGGGCGCGGACAGCGCGAGCTGATTATCGGCGACCGCTCCACAGGCAAAACCGCAATCGTGCTGGACACCATCATCAACCAGAAGTACACCCACGAATCGCCCGATGAGAAGCCCGTGTACTGTATCTATGTCGCCATTGGGCAGAAGATGGCGGCGATTGCCCGCTTCATCGACACGCTGGAACGCTACGGCGCGATGGAGTACACCACCGTCGTGGTGGCATCTGCCAGCGACCCGAACAGCTTGCAATATCTGGCGCC
>JANXCT010000025.1 GCA_025059875.1 Candidatus Kapaibacterium sp. | reverse complement strand
GCTGCATTTCTACCGCTCCAAACCGCATCCCGGACCCGAAACACCGGTACAGCTTGCAATCTTTTAGCGGCGCTCTATGCAAAAAGCTTGCTCCGATGAACAACCACCGGAGCAAGGGAGACATTTGCCGACAGCATGCCGACTTTTCCAACTGTAAGTACTATGGAGGAAAAGAGCTTACAGAAGTACGGTTGTCGGCAAATCTACTTTGTGACCAATCCGCAACCAGTGTGTGGAGTCTGTAAGTATTGCAGGAGTTGTCGGCAAATCTACTTTGTGACCAATCCGCAACGTGATGACGAGTGGCAAGATATAGAATTCGGTTGTCGGCAAATCTACTTTGTGACCAATCCGCAACAAAACCAACTTGCACAAGAGGACTGCATCGGTTGTCGGCAAATCTACTTTGTGACCAATCCGCAACCTGATTGAGTCGTGCGTGCGCAGCAGGTTTAGTTGTCGGCAAATCTACTTTGTGACCAATCCGCAACTATGAGCAAGCGCTTGCAATGGAGGACTGGGTTGTCGGCAAATCTACTTTGTGACCAATCCGCAACCCCCCGACGAGGAAGCTGCTGGAGTAGCTCGTTGTCGGCAAATCTACTTTGTGACCAATCCGCAACATGAACCGCACACGCTTAGCGGGCTTGCAGGTTGTCGGCAAATCTACTTTGTGACCAATCC
>JANXCT010000024.1 GCA_025059875.1 Candidatus Kapaibacterium sp. | reverse complement strand
GAATCGGGTGATTACCATTGAGGCGATTGATGACCAGAAAACCGGACGGTCTTGCTCTATCGCGATTGTCTATACTCCCGTCGCCGAAAAAGTACACCCGGTAAGCCTCTGCGACGCTGGGCTCGACATTGTCTCCAAACACCATCACGAAATCTGCGTTTGCCTCGTTATAACGCCCTCCTATCACGACGCTATAGTTGCCGCCAGTGGTGTTCCCAAAGCCCCCGCCAACGGTGCTGTACTGGCCATAGGCAGTGTTATCCTTGCCCCCACTAACAGTGCTAGACAAGCCCTCGGCACGGTTATGCCTGCCCCCGCCAACGGTGCTATTAGCACCGCTGGCGGTATTCCCCGAGCCCCCACCAACGGTGCTGTTAACACCGCTGGCGGTATTATCCTCACCCCCACCAACAGTGCTGTTATCACCGCTGGCGGTGTTCCCTTTGCCCCCGCCAATAGTGATGTTCCAGCCACTGGCGGAGTTGCGTCTGCCCCCGCCAATGGTGCAGTACTGGCCACTGGTAGTGTTGTCCTGGCCCCCGCCGACGGTGCTGCACAAGCCACCAGCGGTGTTCTGCAGACCCCCACCAACGGTGCTGTACCAGTTGCTGGCGGTGTTCCCTTGGCCCCCACCAACGGCGCTGTAGGGACCGGTGGCGGCATTCCCCTTGCCCCCGCTGATGACGCTGTAGTCAGCGCTGGCAACCTGCGT
>JANXCT010000023.1 GCA_025059875.1 Candidatus Kapaibacterium sp. | reverse complement strand
CGCGAGTCGACGCCATATCCACAGTGTCACCACTCCCCAACTCCGCGGTGGACGCTGTTTTGTGACCGCTGGTTGTCGGCAAATCTACTTTGTGACCAATCCGCAACGGGTGGGCGCCGTACATGCGGGTATCCTCCAGTTGTCGGCAAATCTACTTTGTGACCAATCCGCAACCGACAGCGAAAGCAAGCTACAGGCAGACATGTTGTCGGCAAATCTACTTTGTGACCAATCCGCAACCGTCGCAAAGGCCAATCCTTTGAGCGCGAGTTGTCGGCAAATCTACTTTGTGACCAATCCGCAACACTATGGTGACGAGGCTGTTTTTGACACAAGTTGTCGGCAAATCTACTTTGTGACCAATCCGCAACAGCGCACAAGTGCAGACTATACCTGTGCTGGTTGTCGGCAAATCTACTTTGTGACCAATCCGCAACTGCAGAAAATAGCTGCCGAGCACGGATTGTGTTGTCGGCAAATCTACTTTGTGACCAATCCGCAACTACGAGCAGGCGCTTGCAATGGATGATTGGAGTTGTCGGCAAATCTACTTTGTGACCAATCCGCAACAAGAAAGCAATGTGGTTATTAACATGGGTTGTCGGCAAATCTACTTTGTGACCAATCCGCAACACGCGCTCAAGCAAGTATTGCCCGAGCTTGTGTTGTCGGCAAATCTACTTTGTGACCAATCCGCAACTCTCTGGAAGGGAATTGGCTA
>JANXCT010000022.1 GCA_025059875.1 Candidatus Kapaibacterium sp. | reverse complement strand
CACCCATATCAGTCGTCGGAACCGACCGCCGGCACTGGGGCACGCCACGCGGCGGGAACCGCTCGGAGCGCCAGGACCGCCAGTCCGACGAACGCCACGCCGAGCAGTACGACGAAGGGCACAGCAACCTGCGCCAGGCCATGCCATGCCGCGAGGTGCTCCGCATAGCGACGGGGAACGCTCTGCAATCCGGAGAGGAAGAACGCCAGCACGAACCCTCCAGCGCCGACCGCGTAGAGCCAGCTCAGGCGCCGTGCGAGCGTACTGCTCGCCCACCCCTCGGTGCCGCTCAACGCATGGAAGAGGAAGGCCCAGGTAAAGCCCGCAGCGCCGAAGAGGTAATACGAGTGGAAGTGCGCCGGTACCCACAGCGTGTTGTGCATCACGTTGTTGATCGCGATCGTCCCGTCGAGCACCGCCGCGACGCCCCCGATCGTCCAGCCCCAGAGCCCAGCCAGAATGAAGATCACCGGCGCCGACCACCGGACCTGCGAGCCGTACAACAGCCCCAGGCTCCCGATGATCGTCACGAAGAAGGCTGGGACACCGACCGCATAGGAACCGAACTGCCCGAGCAGGTGCAACGGCCACGGCTGCGCGAAGTCCTGGTACAGGTGGTGGAAGTACGGCAGGAGCACGAGAACGATCACCAGGTTGAACGCGAGTGCCACCGGAAAGTGCATCGCGAAAGCCCGCCCGGTATACGCTCCCAGCGTTGCATA
>JANXCT010000021.1 GCA_025059875.1 Candidatus Kapaibacterium sp. | reverse complement strand
GTGCAGGCTGTAGCCCATTCCGACGCCGCCCCCATGGTGAAAGGCGACCCACCCGGCGCCGGAGGCGACGTTCAGCGCGAAGTTGAGCAGCGGCCAGTCTGCTACAGCGTCGGAGCCGTCGAGCATCCCCTCGGTCTCCCGGTACGGCGACGCGACACTCCCGCCGTCAAGGTGGTCTCGCCCGATGACGATCGGAGCCTCAAGCTCACCCCGTCTGACCATGTCGTTGAACAGGAGACCGGCTCGGTCGCGCTCTCCGTAACCGAGCCAGCAGATCCGGGCTGGCAACCCCTGGAAGCGGATCTTCTGGGGAGCGAGCCGCAGCCACCTCTGGAGGGCCTCGTCGTCCGGGAAGAGCTTCCGGACCGCCTCGTCGGTGCGGTAGATGTCGTGTGGCTCGCCGGAGAGAGCCACCCATCGGAAGGGGCCGCGCCCCTCGCAGAAGAGATCTCGGATGAACGCTTCGACGAAGCCTGGGTAGCTGAAGGCGTCGTGGAAGCCGCCCTCTTGGGCGAAGGAGCGGAGGTTGTTGCCGTAGTCGAATACGACGGCGCCCCGATGCTTCATCTCGACCATGGCCCTGCAGTGGTCGGCCATGGCCATGAGGACACGCATCCGGTAGCCTTTCGGGTCCTGGCGTCGGATCTCCTCGGGCGTCTCGTCGGGCTCCAGTGGGGGGACATAGCCGTACATGGGGTCGTGGGCACTGGTCTGGTCG
Organism: Candidatus Kapaibacterium sp.; assembly: GCA_025059875.1. Taxonomy (NCBI): domain Bacteria; kingdom Pseudomonadati; phylum Bacteroidota; class Eximiradiia; order Eximiradiales; family Kapaibacteriaceae (SeqCode); genus Kapaibacterium (SeqCode); species Kapaibacterium sp. (SeqCode). The sequence continues at coordinate 14 of JANXCT010000021.1, read as the reverse complement.
GTGACCACGTCAGG
>JANXCT010000020.1 GCA_025059875.1 Candidatus Kapaibacterium sp. | reverse complement strand
ACATGGAAAGCGGGCGGTATGCGGAAGCCGAACGTTGCAAACAAATAATCTTTGCTATTGGTCGAATGTATGAGCAAATGTTCCACTGTAGTACCAGTGTTGTATCATGGACGACGTCAAACGAATTGTACGCGAATTCCTCGAGAACCGAAGTCCTGAAGGTACCTTTCGGTGCTTGCTGGAGTGCTACGCCGAAAATGCGCGAAGGGCACTCATGAGCGGCGAAGTCGAACAGATGGAGGAGGTGCTGCAAAGCTTGGTAACTATGCAGGAAGTGTACGAGGAATTGCGGCAAATTGACCGTAACACGACGGAAGAATTTTGCCAGTGGCTGGAAAGCTGGCGTTAGAATAGGCGTTTTTGCCCTTTGTTTTGCGTTATGTTGCGGATTGGTCACAAAGTAGATTTGCCGACAACCTATGAAATACTACACCGAAAAGCAAGTGTTGTCCTTTGCGCAGCAGATTGCGTCGGCTGTTCAGGACGGTGTACCGATTACGTCGGCGGTCAAGCTGGTCGGATTGACACGACGCACGCATTACGACTGGCTCCAGCGGGGGGAAAAGGGCGAAGAACCTTACGCGACGTATGCAGCAACGATTGAGCAAGCACAGGCAAAGGCGATTGCTGCTGCTATTAGCGCTATACGTGCACGCTGGAACCAGGACTGGAAAGCGGCGGCGTGGTTCCTGGAGCGGTGCTTCCCCGACCAGTTTGCACGGCGAATGATTCCAGACGCTGACGAGAAGGTGATA
>JANXCT010000019.1:273-765 GCA_025059875.1 Candidatus Kapaibacterium sp. | reverse complement strand
GACCAACGGCTCGGCGGGAGCCTCGCCTCCTAGACTCTTTGTCATGCCGAGTGGGGCGAAGAATCTCTGTTCCGTTCAGCATGACAAAGCGGCGAGAGGCTTCGCCTTCGGCTCAGCAGGACAGAGGACGGCTCCTTCGCCTGTGGCTTAGCACGATGGGTTCAACAGGAGACGGAAACTGCGTGGGCAGGTGGTATGCATGTGCGCACAGGGGCATATCCGGGTGCCACCACAAAAGCGATAGAGTAGCCGTGCACCTGCCGTTGATGACCGCCTTCCGGGTGTCGACTGGCGCAGCAGACTCCGGCTGGGTAGGACTGCGGCACACGGAGAGCGTGTTGACCGTTGCTTCCTTCCGGACCTGGCGGGGTTGGCACGTCTGCCGTTGCGCAGCGCCCAACCATCTCCGCCCCTGCCACCAGCACTGCCCACAAGACGGCACCGCGGGCAGGAATTCGCCCCCGCTGTAGCGGATTGCGGGTACAGGGCACC
>JANXCT010000019.1:0-263 GCA_025059875.1 Candidatus Kapaibacterium sp. | reverse complement strand
CCGCTAGCTCCCCGGCTAGCACGGCTACTCTATCCCTATTGTAACACATCGGGCGGGGCTATTCCAGACCCTTATACTCGACCGCCTCGCCCTTCCCGCTGAGAATCTGCTCGCGCGTGAGCATCAGGTGCTTGCGCACTCGACGCACAGGCACCGTATAGGTCTTCCCATCCTTGTCGACGGTAGTGACCTCATCGACGCGCAGGTAGCGCTTGTCGGTCAGCCCCTCGCCACGCCATCCGATACGGTCTTGCGTTTGCGGC
>JANXCT010000018.1 GCA_025059875.1 Candidatus Kapaibacterium sp. | reverse complement strand
TCTTCTTACAGCAACAGTTACAACATCTGTTCCCGAGGCTTCTACTGCACGAGCTGTTTCCTCAAAACTACGATATTTTCCTGTTCCAACCCATAGCCTTGATTTAAACTCAATTCCTCTTATAACTAAAGGTTCATACATTTTATCCTCCTCCTACAAAGTTAACTATTTCTATTAAGTCTCCCTCTTTAATCTTGTATTCAGTGAATCTATTCCTCTTTACAATCTCAAGATTTACCTCCACAACAACTCTCTCAGGATTTATCTCAAGCTCCTTAAGTAGCTCCATTACCGTGTTAGATTTAACTTCCATCTCTATTCCATTAACTCTTACTTTCATAAATCCCCCAAATAAAAAACCTCTATCCCTTGGGATAGAGGTTAATTTCTTAGCCTCTCCCTTTCCCTACGCCGGCATTACCCGGATCAGGTTCAAAGGGTCTTCCCTTAACGGGAACTCTCAGGCCTTTACGACCTCCCCCAGGGATTGATTAATTGTATAACTATTTAGAGAATATTGTCAATCTAAAGCCACATAATTTTTTCAAACTCAACAGTTGGAATATGAATCCTTATAAAACCTATTGAAGGAGCACGCTCTATGAGTGTTGAGTCTCTGAGAATCTCAATAAAAAGATTTATATCCTGCTCATGTTTTACACTAATCTTTTCAAAGGGTATCTCAATCTCAAATACATCTTTAAAAGCTAATGTTTCAACCTCATCTTTTCTAAACCATCTATTCTCTTCCTCCTCTAAAATCATTGCCAATGGTTTTTTTAAATCTTCACATACTATTTTCAATCTTTTTGGTTCAAGAATTTGAATCACTACCTTTAACTCTTCAATACC
>JANXCT010000017.1 GCA_025059875.1 Candidatus Kapaibacterium sp. | reverse complement strand
AATCCGCAACCATCTTCTCCGCCAGCAAGTTCTCGTATTAGTTGTCGGCAAATCTACTTTGTGACCAATCCGCAACAGCGCGCTCGACAGCTTGTGTTGCGCTGCGTTGTCGGCAAATCTACTTTGTGACCAATCCGCAACGCCGACCGAGCCTACGACGAAGTGGTCAAGGTTGTCGGCAAATCTACTTTGTGACCAATCCGCAACCATAGATATAATAACCATCGCGCTCCTCTCGTTGTCGGCAAATCTACTTTGTGACCAATCCGCAACCTGCACTGCGGAGCAGTACTTCTCTTTAGAGTTGTCGGCAAATCTACTTTGTGACCAATCCGCAACTTGAATGGATGTATAACCATATCAAGAGCCGTTGTCGGCAAATCTACTTTGTGACCAATCCGCAACAATGCCGCCGTAAGTGAGTATCTTGCGCGCGTTGTCGGCAAATCTACTTTGTGACCAATCCGCAACTATGACACAACGCATGCAGTAGGCTGCACGGTTGTCGGCAAATCTACTTTGTGACCAATCCGCAACAGACGTCAATAGCAATAGCGACCGAACTAAGTTGTCGGCAAATCTACTTTGTGACCAATCCGCAACGACAGAGAAGTATTATACTTTATCGGCGAGTTGTCGGCAAATCTACTTTGTGACCAATCCGCAACACACAACGGCACACGGGTAAGCGTCAACACGTTGTCGGCAAATCTACTTTGTGACCAATCCGCAACTTGTAGCTCACTTGCGACTTGCGCAAGTGAGTTGTCGGCAAATCTACTTTGTGACCAATCCGCAACAGCATCATCTTGTAATGCGGCGCGAACCACGTTGTCGGCAAATCTACTTTGTGACCA
>JANXCT010000016.1 GCA_025059875.1 Candidatus Kapaibacterium sp. | reverse complement strand
GTGTAGTTCGTCCCCGCCCCCGACGGCTCATACAAGCGCACCTGCCGCGCCGTGTTGTCCGTGTTCTGCACCAGCACATGCCCACTCACCACCGTCACATCCCCGCTTGTGCTGATGCTGACCCGATCGGCATTGTTCGTCCGCAGGCTCAGCCCAAAATTGTCCACCGTCCCCACGAACGCTGCCGCCCCCGCCCGCAGCCCAATGTTGCCCGCTACCTCCAGCCGCTCCACCGGCGCCGTCGTCCCACCAACCCGTAACCGGTTGTTCGTCGCATCCCAAAACAGCTGGTCGCTCCCCGTCAGCGCTCCCCCAGCTCCCCCTGCCCAGAAGGCCACCTGCCCGTCGCTGAGCACCCCCACCTGCGGGTCCGTCTCCGTTATGGACGCCCACGTCAGTGTCGCTGTCGTGCCGCTGACAGACGCAATCGCCAAGACCTGGTTTGCACTACCTATTGTCGCCGGCAACAGGTACGTGATGTCGGCCGTCTGCGCCTGCGCCTGGAAGGCCGTGTAGTTCGTCCCCGCCCCCGACGGCTCATACAAGCGCACCTGCCGCGCCGTGTTGTCCGTGTTCTGCACCAGCACATGCCCACTCACCACCGTCACATCCCCGCTTGTGCTGATGCTGACCCGATCGGCATTGTTCGTCCGCAGGCTCAGTCCAAAATTGTCCACCGTCCCCACGAACGCTGCCGCCCCCGCCCGCAGCCCAATGTTGCCCGCTACCTCCAGCCGCTCGCTCGGTGCATTCACCCCGATACCCACGTTCCCCGCCGCCGTCACCCGCAGCCGCTCAGCGTTGTTGGTACGAATCACCAACGGCTGATTGTCCGTCGTCCCCAAAAAATTCGTCGCCGGGTTTGTTCCACTGTTGCCGGTTAGACTCCAGGCGTTCCCGCTCACCAGAGAGC
>JANXCT010000015.1 GCA_025059875.1 Candidatus Kapaibacterium sp. | reverse complement strand
GGAGCGGCTGCGGGTGACGGCTGGTGGGGAGGTGGGGATTGGGACGGCGACGCCGGCACGGCGGCTGCATGTGGTGGGGGCAGTGGGGCAGGCGGCGGCGCGGTTTGTGGCTGTGGGTGGGGCAACGGTAGCAATTGAGGCTCAAGGGCACATAGTGCCGACGGGGATCGGGTATGATCTGGGCAGCGCTGGGCAGCCGTGGGCGAACGTGCACGGAGGGGACTTCATCGGGGACAATGCGGTGTTGAACGGGACGCTGGGAGTTGGGCAGAGTGCCTCTGTCAGGCAGACGCTGACGGTGGGGGATGGGTCGGGCCCGTTGGGGTTCATCAATGTGTTGGCTAATCGCGGCGGGGCGGCCATCCAGATCAGCAATGCGCATGCTGCAGGCTGGGCCATAGATGCCGGAGGGCACATTCTGCCGACGGTGCCTAACACGTACGATCTTGGGAGCGCGACGCAGCGGTGGGCGAACGTGCATGGGGTCAACGGGAACTTTGGGACGTTGACGCTGTCGGGCTTGACGCCGGGGTCGGTGCTGTTTGCGGGGCCTGGGGGGCAGATTAGGGAGGACAACGCGAACTTCTACTGGGACGATGCGAGCAACCGGCTGGGGTTGGGGACGAGCACGCCGACAGCGACGCTGGATGTGGTGGGGACGGCACTGGTGAGGGGGGATTTGCAGGTGGATGGGAGCACGACGCTGGGGGATGCGGCGACGGACGGTGTGGTGTTTGTGGGGCGGGTCAATTCGGACATAGTGCCGGCGTCGAACAACGCGTATGATTTGGGGCTTGCCGGGCAGCGGTGGCGGACGGGGTACTTTGGGACGTCGGTGGTGGTGGGGAGCACGGTGACGATTACGACGTCGGATATCCAGTACAGCGGGGCAGGGCAGATAGGGACAGCGGCAGGGGATTTGAGTGTGTACACGGCCGGGGCGGAGCGGCTGCGGGTGACGGCTGGTGGGGAGGTGGGGATTGGGACGGCGACGCCGGCACGGCGGCTGCATGTGGTGG
>JANXCT010000014.1 GCA_025059875.1 Candidatus Kapaibacterium sp. | reverse complement strand
ATGTAGCTCTAAGCAGTATCATACTAGCAAGCAACGTAGAAGAACACCCTGACAAACCCGTCATTACTCCCTTCTTCGCCGAAAACGTAGCGCAACTGGAAGATCGCCCCTTCGCCGTTGTAGAGGCTTATGCTAAGAATCCTCGGGAAAGCACCGTCGTCGTTGCCGAGCTCCTTACCCTGGACCACAAGCTACTCGCAACGCTGCATCGCCAGACAGTACCAACCCTGGCCGCTGGCCGGACCTTACTGATTCTGCCCTTGACCTTCCCACAAGAGCTCTCGGCCGGTGCGCATCTGCTGCGTATACGGATAGAACACGCCGGTAGCCCCCTGGCACAGAGCGAACGCTCTGTCCGCTTTCTATGGACTATTTGGGGACGCACCCTATCCGACTTAGACCAAGCCGTTCGGCAACTCCGCTATGTAGCGACACAAGCACAAATAGACAGCATCGCCACAGCCCCGACAATTGCCGAAAGACGTCGACGCTTTGAGCTCTTCTGGCAAACTTTAGACCCAACTCCTGCCACCCTCCGGAACGAGGCATTTGAGGAGTACTACGACCGGATCGCTCAAGCTAACCGTCTCTTCCGCAGTTACACCGAAGGTTGGCTGACTGACCGCGGTATGATCTATGTTATCTTCGGCGCCCCACTACGTCGCGAGCAGTTCCAGAGCAACGGACGCCAGTATGAACGATGGGCATACAACGATCGTGAATTCCTCTTCGTAGACTACACTGGGTTCGAGGACTATCGGCTGTTGACACCCTTGCCGCCAGGAACAAAGTACCGGTATCGCAATGATTGACCCGTATACAGCATTTTACCCGAGGTTTGGGTAGCTCATCGGGTGCTTGGGACGCTGTGGACCTACGGAAGTCACGCTCCCATTTTTTCTCTATCTGCCTCCCGAAAATATCTCTGCCTTCACCGTGCCTGTAACTAGACAATTAGATTGCCCGATGGAAAAAACACGAAACGCTGGCACGACGGTACCAGCGCCACAGGAGGCGGGGCCGACGAGACTCGAACTCGCGTCCTCCTGCGTGACAGGCAGGCGCTCTAACCGACTGAGCTACGGCCCCACACTAAGTGGACCCGAGGGGATTTGAACCCCTGACCTCGTGAATGCCATTCACGCGCTCTCCCAACTGAGCTACGGGCCCGCTGTAGTGGATCACAAAATTACAGGAATCCCGAGTTCCGAACCCCCACGATCATGGGACAAGGAAGACCTGCTGACAACTGCTTGTGCCAACACACACAACTACC
>JANXCT010000013.1 GCA_025059875.1 Candidatus Kapaibacterium sp. | reverse complement strand
TGCTGGGGAGCGGGGAGGTACGGGTGCAGAATCAGGCTGGAGGTGGGACAACACGGTTGGAGGTGTTGGGGGCGCCGGGAGCTGGACAGACGCAGTTCATAGTGCGTGCCGGTGGTGGGCAGGCGGTGAACCTATTTGAGTGGCAGGATGCAGGGGGGAACGCCTACGGGGTGATTGATGCCAGCGGGTTTGTGGGGATCGGGACGGGGTTGAGTCCACAGTATGCGTTGCATGTGAAGACGACGCCGTTTACGGCCGTGTTTGAGGGTGGGACGGTCCGGATTGGGACGGTCGGTGCAGGTGGGAACACGGCGGGACCGGAGCTGTCCATCTGGGACGATCCTGGGGCAACGGAGGTGGTGATACAGGCAGGGAACGCGCAAGGGACAGCGGACCTGCTGCAGTGGCAGGATGCAGGGGGGAATGTGCGGGGGCGGATAGATGCGTCGGGGTTTGTGGGGATCCAGACCGCGCCGCGAGCGCCGCTACATGTGTATGGGGGTGGTGTGTTGACGGCGGTCTTTGAGGAGGGGACTGTCTACATTGGGACGGGAGGCTCTGCAGCAGGGGGGCAGGAGCTGCATGTTGAGGATGCGCTTGGTGCGACACAGGTGATCATCCAGGCGGGGACGAGCCAAGGGGGGACAGACCTGCTGCAGTGGCAGAATGCAGGGGGGACGGTGATAGGTCGGATAGATAACTCGGGGTTTGTGGGCATCCAGACCGCGCCGATAGCGCCGCTACATGTGCATGGGGGTGGTGCAGTGACGGCGTTCTTTGAAGACGGAACTGTCCACATTGGAACGGGAACTCCCTCAGCATCTGGTCAGGAGCTCCATGTCCAGGATGCTGCCGGCTCTACGCTGATGATTATCCAGGCAAGTACAACACAGAGCACGAACCTGCTGGAGTGGCAGGATGCAGGGGGGAATGTGCTGGGGGTGATCGATGAGGCGGGGCAAGTGGGGATTGGGACAGGGCTACTGGGTCCACAGCGGCCACTGCATGTGGTAGGGGTAGGAGGGACGTCACCGGTGCGGTTGGAGAATGTGCCGACGGCGGCGGCAACGGACGAGGTGTTGCGGATAGAGCCCGGTACGGGCGACGTCACCAAGAGCACGGTTGCAGCACTCCTGGCGCCGGTGATCGTTCGAGGCAGCTTCTCGGTTCCAGGAGGTACAAACACATTCACGATTCCTGCTGCTGGGACTATTCAGCCCGGCGCCATCGTAACGGTGACGCTGGTGGGGCCTGGTGGAGGGACCATCTATCCGCTGATGGTCACGGCTATTAATCCCACTCCTGCTAATACAATCGTGGTGGAATCCTCGGCGGTGATTCCCGCCGGGTACTCCATTCACTACATCATCATCAACCCGTAAGCGAAAGTTGAACCGACTGCGGAGGGATACACGATGAAGCGGCTACTGGCAGTTCTCGCAGCGCTTGTATGTACCCATACTGCTCTCCATGCTCAGGGATTAGGGGCAAGCCAGCTGATACTGACTAATTCCAGCGGGGGTGGAGTTATCCTGCAGCCAGACCCTGGGGCTGTGCCGCCCCCACAGTTGCTTACTATCACGCCTCCGCCGTCACCTTTTTACCAGTTAGTGTATACCCCTCCGGGGTGGATACAGAACCAGGTAGTCAAATGGACCAGTAACACCGTTCCCTCCTTAGGGAACTCGCTGATTTACGATGACGGGACCAACGTTGGGATAGGCACAACCAGTCCGTCCGCACTGCTGCATGTAGCAGGCACGGGTCAGTTTGATGGGCAGTTGACGGTGACGGCAGGCGGGGCGGCGATTACGGGGAATGTAAACGTGGCCGGGAACGTACTGCCGACGTTGGACGATCAGTACGACCTGGGGCTTGTAGGGCAGCGGTGGCGGACGGGTCGGTTTGGGACGTCGGTGGTGGTAGGGACGGGCGTAAGTTTGTTGGCGGCCACCAACGAGGTAGAGTTTAGCGGTGGGGCAGGGCGGATTAGTGTGGTAGGGGCCAATGATCTGATTGTGCGCACCAACGGGGTAGAGCGGCTGCGGGTGTTAGGCAGTGGGGAGGTCGGAATTGGGACGGCCTCGCCGGTGCGGCGGTTACATGTGGAGGGGCCGGGCGGTGGGATATCGCCGGTGCGGTTAGGGCAGGTGCCGACGGGGTTGGCGACGGACGATGTTGTGGTACTGGACGGCAGTGGGGATGTGAAGAGGATTGGGGCAGGGGCGCTGATTGGGAATTGGGCATGGTTATTGGGGGGCAACACGTTGAGTGGGACGGAGAAGCTGGGGTCGTTGAATGCACAGCCGTTGATAGTGGTGACGAACAACGTGGAGCGGCTGCGGGTGACGGCCGGTGGGGATGTGGGGATTGGGACGGCGACGCCGGCGGAGCGGCTGGATGTGGTGGGGAACGTGCGGTTCAGCGGGGC
>JANXCT010000012.1 GCA_025059875.1 Candidatus Kapaibacterium sp. | reverse complement strand
CACCGCCCATCTGGCGACGCCGCTATGGAGTAAACGTTGTCGCGATGACCGTCGAACATACGCTGAGCCATGGGCTCCGATTTCGGCGCGACCCAGTTTGCGTTGATGAGCGCCACGAGCACACACAGCACAGCATGAGGCTTCGTTGGGTTCAAGCGCTGTCTCCTGTCCGAAGATCGGTTGGCAGTATGTCGCAGGCGAAAGGCTCCACCTAGGATATTACGACCATAGCAAGCTTATTGCCCAGTCGCTCTGAACTGATAGGCCAAACTCCCGCTTCTTACAGCGCTGTGCAGTGAGGCGCTAGCCAGTTGAAATGAAAGAGCGTAAAATTTCACGAACGTGCTAACCGACGATTATCATGGGCGCTTAGCTCAGCTGGTGAGAGCGCTACGTTGACATCGTAGAGGTCGGGGGTTCGAGTCCCTCAGCGCCCACTCTTGCTAGCTCAACTTGGGTTGATGAGGCGGATACGCGCCTGCCGAGCGGGATAATTTGGTTCGGATATAACCGGGGAAAACGTTTAATAAGCGTTGCGATGTACCAATCCCTGCCAAAGTGTGAGCCACAATATTCGCAAATCGAACCAAGGATTCCAATGGGTAATGTAATAGAGGTCGTACTGCAAACGTTTCCGTAATGAGGTATCGCCCCGCCAACCATTAACCTGAGCCCAACCAGTGATGCCAGCTTTGACCAGATGGCGGGCCATGTAATGGGGAATGGTTTTTCGGAATCGTGCCACAAAGTAAGGACGTTCAGGGCGCGGGCCGACCAGACTCATGTCGCCCTTCAATACATTGAACAGTTGGGGGAGTTCGTCTAGACTGCAGCGCCGCAGCAGGGCACCGAACCAAGTGCGTCGCGGATCGTTCGGCTTAGTGAAGACCGGTCCAGTTTCTCGCTCGGCGTCAACTCGCATAGTGCGAAACTTAAGCATGTGAAACACTTTCCCATCCAGACCGCAGCGCTCTTGGCGGTAAAAAACAGGCCCCCGACTGGTGAGCTTAATCATGACGGCGATTACCAGCATGAGCGGCGATAGTACAATCAGTGCAATCAGCGAAATGGTGATGTCCATGAGCCGTTTGAGGAAGCGATTGACCCCTACATAGGGACTTTCACGCAGGTTGACAATGGTCATGCCATCGAATTGCGTGGTGGTGAGCGCAAAGGGAACCAAGCTGGGGGTATCCACGACTAGGCGGACCTCGGCTAAGGAATCGGCCAAAACAGAAAACACACGTCGGGCTTCCTCGAAGCGCTTCCAAGGTAAAGCGATGAACACTTGGCGAATCCCCTTTTCCTGGACGAGTCGAGGCAGATCATTGATGCTGCCGACGATATACAGGTCGTTTGTCCAGCGCGAGGGACGATCTTCGATGTAACCGTAGAGCCGAAGGCCTGTCCAGCGGTGTTGCACTAGCGAGCGGGCCAACTGACGCGCCGTTCGGCCCGTACCGACTATTACAACAGGAACGTGGTTATAACCGCGCTGCCGCACTGCCCGGATAATACTCCAAACAAGGCGTCGGCCTGTTACTAGTGAGCCAAGCAACAATACTCCGAAGTAAGCCAAGGTAAGGCGCGAATCGTATTCTTGCTTGGTGAAAAAGAGTAAGGCCAGCACCAACAAGACAGCCAGGATTGAGCCTTTGAGGGCACCAGCCAATTCTTCGCGGAAGCGCCGCAGACGGTGTATTTCGTAAAGACCCACCCAACGAAAAGCTATCACCGCGAGCACGACGACCGCTGGGGTGAGATGCCAGCAAATCTCTTCCGAGGGCGGCGCATGATAAAGTGAAATGGGCCAACCGCTACAGCGCCAGTAGTAAGCGCCTAGCCAAGCTCCGGCGGTCAGTAAGGCGTCGACCAATACAAAACACCAGACAATCCCTTGATGGACACGACGAATCATGTCGTGAGCTCCGAAGTGGGGAGCGGGCTCCTCCCCTGGCGGCACAAAATTGTTTCGCGATTTAGCCGAAGACGCGAACCGATGTCAAGACCGTCCCAAAGCTGCTAGAGCCCAGTTGATTTCCTCGCTGCCCGGTAATATACATATGTACAAGTGTCGGGAAGCGCACTGGCCAGCGAAGGAGGATAGTCATGGCGACAGCCAATTCGAGCAGTGGGATGGATAATCGGGAGCTGAAACTCGCGTTGCAGCAAATCGAAAAGCAGTTCGGCAAAGGTGCGATCATGCAATTAGGGGAAAGCCCGGTGGCCGATGTTCCGGGAATCAGTACGGGCGCGCTGAGCTTGGACATCGCTCTGGGAGGTCGCGGCTTGCCCCGGGGACGCATCATCGAAATCTTCGGCCCGGAATCGAGCGGCAAAACCACTATTGCTTTGCACGCGATTGCAAACGCCCAGAAACAAGGGGGCATTGCTGCCTTTATTGATGCCGAGCACGCACTTGATCCCGCCTGGGCCAAACGCTTGGGAGTAGATTTAGAGGGCCTGTTAGTCAGTCAACCTTCTTGCGGGGAAGAAGCGCTGAAAATCGCCGAGATGCTCGTCAAATCGAACGCTGTGGACATCATCGTAGTGGACTCAGTGGCCGCTCTGGTGCCCAAGGCTGAAGTAGAAGGTGAAATTGGCGATTCTCATGTGGGGCTGCAGGCGCGGCTCATGAGTCAGGCTTTACGTGTGCTGACCCCGATTATTGCTCGCACCCGCACCTGCATGGTATTTATCAATCAGATTCGCCAGCGGATCGGCGTGATGTTCGGCAGCCCGGAAACGACCTCAGGGGGCTTGGCCTTAAAGTTTTACTCCTCGGTGCGTCTGGAAGTCCGCAAGGTGACCAGTATCAAGGAGGGCGAAGAGGTAGTTGGCTCACGAATCCGCGCCAAAGTGGTCAAGAACAAAATCGCGCCGCCGTTCAAGAGTGCCGAGTTCGATCTCATGCATGATTCGGGTATCAGCCGCGAAGGCGACGTATTAGACCTCGCCCTAGAAGATAAGATTGTCGAGAAAAGCGGAGCGTGGCTGACTTATGGTAACCATCGTCTGGGACAAGGGCGCGAGAATGCTAAAGCTTTTCTGCGAGAGCATCCCCAAATTCTGGAAGAGATTTCGCGCAAGATTTTGCAAAAGCGTGGTCTACTCGAAGACGTTTCCATACAGGTGAACGGAAAATCCACAGAAGAGGCCAGCTCGAAAGGGCGAAAAGCCAGCGAGCGGCAATAGTAGTAGGGCACACTCATCAAACGGTAACCAAGGCCCGTCTTCAGCACGCTGCTTATTTGACCTGCGGCCGACATTGGTTTGCAACAAGCGTCGGGGCATTAGAAATGCTAAGCAGGCAGGAATTTGTCCTAACTGCGGGCCAAGCGTAAGCGGTACTTGGGAGAAGAGCTCGCTCGTTGCAACCATCGGACCTCTGCGCTTAGACGGTCGATCAATTGCCAGCCCGGGGCTTGGGGAGGAACGAGAGCACGATACTCGAAGCCAGCATCAACGCCGGCAGTTACTGATAAATCGTCTTGGGTTACCATCGGACTGTAAGCGGAAGTGGGGAGCATTTCCGGCGGACGAGTCGCAGTAATCTGTGAAACCCGAATGACGCGACGGTTTCCATCTGTATCCAGGATAGCCCAGCTAATTCCTTCTGATACCAAACTGGCCAAAGTATGCACTATCATAAGCTTAGCCTATGGCAAGATGAGTCTTTCAATGCTCCAGGTTGGATAGTACGACCGTTTCGGTTTACCAGCTATCGGAATCAATCGGACCTGTGAGAAAGCCACGGGAGGAGGGAGCGCGGCAGCCCCTCATCCTCCTTTACTGCCGCGCTCCATGTCTGGCCATGCGGCAAGCCAACGTTAGAGCAAATGGGGTGCCTCATAGAATTGTTTTGATCACGCCGTGGCAAAATGGTCGGCGCGACGATAACCCGGGCATAGAAATCGTGATGAGTCAGCCGAACATTGCTTCACAATCCAAGCAAGTATAGTGTGTTGCCCGTTGTGCGAAAACAGGCGCGTGTAAAGTTTGGCCAACGTAAGTTTTCCTGATGTCGGGCGAAGGCGGTGTCAAGCAAGGAATGCGCGGCTAAGTAAAAGGGGATTGCATTCGGCAACGCAGCGCATTAGATTAGTCTTCTTCGTCCTCTTCCTCCTCTTCGTCCGGTTCTTCCTCTTCGTCTTCGTTGTCTTCGTCGTCCATGTCCGTAATGGGTTGGCCGGGACGCCAGAAGAATTCGCGCTTGATGTCTTTGCGGGTAGCCAACATTAACACAAACAGCGAGGCCAAGCCCATAAGTGGGATGGGGGCCGTGAGCAACCCGCCGAGGAATTTGCCTAAATAACCGTACAAATCATCCCCAGCGTCTTGCATGAGTTGACAGAACAAATATCCCGGAATCGCAGCACCTGCTAAGCCCACGACTATGCCGGTAATACAGCCCGCCATGACCCAGTGATAACCGTCGACGCGGCGAAAGCGTTCAGCCCCAGTGATGATAACACCCAAGGCCACTAACACCGCTGCCGTTACGGCAATCAGGATCAATTGCACCAAGATGTAATGAGTGTCCTCGCCAAAAATTTTTTCCGTGGTAGAAAGCGGCCAGTCGCGTTTCATTTCGGCAGGCGCATCCCCGCCCTGCTTTAGGGCTCTAGCACGTTCCTCCGCAAGTTGCGAAGCGTGCATTTGCCGTTTGAACGCAGCGAGCACGGCATCGCCACTCAAGGCTAGGAAGGCTAGGACTGTGATGACGGCGCAGTAAGTGGCCAAGACTTTGAAATAGAAGCCTGGCTTCTCGATCGTGGCTAAGGCGCGTTCCCGGGCCTTGATGCGTTCAGAGCGGCGCACCAGTTCAGAAACGCGGTTTTCCTCTTCTTCTTTTTTCTGCGGGCCTGGGTCATGCTGGATGGCGTAAGGCGAGCGGTCTTCCCACTCATCTTCCTTAACCGAAATCGGGGTCTCGCTCAGAGCGGTTTTTTTGCTGCCCTTTTCCACCACAGGTGCAGCGGGCTTCACTGCGGTGGCCGCTGGCTTGATTTGCGGCAGGCGAAAGTTTTTGCCACATTCCACGCACTGTACCACTTTGCCAGCTTGTTCGTTCCCGACTTGGATAGGACGCTGGCAACCAGGACAACGTACTCGGATCATGTTCGCCTCCTATGAGAAAATGAGCACCTAGGATGATGGAACTACGACCGAAGGCCAAAAGCACTATGGGATTATTTTAGCTAGTCGCGCCACCTTAGCAGAGGCCGATGCGCGTTTGATTAGCCTAGCCAGGGACTAAGGCTCAAATGCGTTCCAACGCCCAGGCAATATCGAGTTCGGCACACAGCTCGGGCGTGGGGATTCCCCGCGGATCCGACCAACCCATCATGCGATAATAGCACTGCAAGGCTTGTCGGAACTGCTCACGGTCGAGTTTCTCGCCTTTTAGAGGGCCTGCCTCTAAGGGCTGGAAAAATCGTTCAGGTAGAGTATCTGCCTCTGCGGCTAAACCTTCCCGATAATTGTACAGCCGATAGAGCGCATGGGCGCGATCCGAAGCTTTCAGCAATTCCCACAAGCTTACGTCCCAACCAGTCATGCCGTTGAAATAACGCACTAGCTGCTCTAAATCGAGTTTACCAATCGGCACACCCACAAAGCAGCACATGCCCACGATGTTGTAAAGCGTCCAAAGCTTCTGCAAGTAGGTAAAGGCGCGAACTTTCCGCGGACCGAAATCCAGCATCGGCACTGGTTCGATCAGCCCTAAGGCAGCAAGTGGATGTTTGCCTGGATAGAAACCTTCATAAACGGGGTCGTGCGGTGCTTCCATGTGATCCGCACCGGTGGGACTGGTTGAATAAGCGAGGGCCAGACTCTTTTTGCCACGCGGCTCGTGCATGGGAACTTCTTGACCGCGCACGTGCAGAGCGAGGGCCTGGGCTTCTGGCCCCAAGCGCTGCGCGGCACGCATGACACCTTCCGCCAACAAATCGCCAATTCCCTCTCGCCGCGCGATCATCGGAATTAAGCGGAGAGGTACTTCAGGGTCTCCGTAGGTCAAGGGAAAACCCACATCGGTTCGCGTGAGGAGGCCCAGGCTGTAGGCTTCAATAGCGAAAGAAATGACGACCCCTGTGGAAATGGTGTCCAGGACGTACTGGCTGCACAGCTGGTTCGCCAAGGCGATACGTTTCAGGTCCGCAATGCCGTTCATGGTGCCGATGGCCGCGATCGTTTCATACTCTGGGCCACCATAGCGCGGCACGACGCCCAACTCAGGCACTGCCACTTCCCGTTTGCACGCCACTGCGCAAGCATAACAAGTCCCCCGCCGGGTCAGAATGGTCTGAGCCAGGCGCTCGCCGGTTAGTTCGTGAAAATGCTCGAAAGCGCCGTCTCGGAAATGACGCGTGGGTAACAGCCCTGCTGCTTGCAGGTTTTTTACTCCTCGCGCTGTTCCGTAAAGATGCAACGTGTCCTGGGTGCGGTCATAGTGGCGCTTGAACCAGAGCAAGACTTCCTGGGTGACCTGAGGCTCGGCAGCGATTGGCTTATCACGGCCACCAACGGCAATGGCTTTCAGATTCTTGGCACCCATGACAGCTCCGAGCCCACATCGGCCATGGAAATGTCGGCAATTGTTTACCATGGCGGCAAAACGTACGCGCTTCTCCCCGGCAATTCCAGTTTGCAAGACGACCACGCGTTGGTCTTTACACTCGGCCTTGATACCGTCGTCCACTTCTCCAGCCAATTGCCCCCAATAACGTTGCGCATCGCGGAACTCGCACCGACCATCATAAATGAGTAACCAGACGGGTTTGTCGGCGCGACCTGTAATGATCAGGCCGTCGAAACCTGCCTGGCGCAGAGCTGGGCCCCAGTAGCCTCCTGCCTCCGATTCCCCGTAACCTCCGGTTAGAGGGCTCTTGGCCACGGCCACGTAGCGATTCGCTCCTGAAAGCGCGGTACCGTTCATGGCGCTGGTGAAAAACATCAACGGCGAACGCGGGTCAAAGGCATCCCAACCTGCAGGCGTCTCTTTGAGTAAGAAGTAAACACCCAGCAAACCGCCCCCCAAGTAGCGGCGTAGTGTCAAGTCATCTAAGAGCTCAATTCGACTACTACGTTCGCTCAAATCAATACGCAGAATTTTGCCAGCATATCCCCCGACCATTCTGATTCTCCCTCGAGGTGTTCCATGCCAGAAAAATCGATTGGCGGGAAAATACTGACTGTGTCGAGTAAGGCTGACCCTAACATAGCATTGTAACGGCCAGTCCACATCCAACTGACCAAGCTTTCGGACTGGTTACAGTGACGCTGGAAGCTGAAGTACGCGATTCACTCTAATAAGGTAGAGCCAGTTCTATCAGTAGTCGCAAGACACTTATTAGCTCACCGGCCAAAAAATTTGCCCGTTAGTTGGGTGCTGGTTTCCTCGGATGAGCAGCCACTTGTCGGCGTAGGAACTCTACGGCCATCTGCAACTGTCGATCCGTGAAAGGTTCTGGAGGTTCGATTTTGACTGGCTCGCGCGGTTGAATGATTTCACTACGTCGCAAATGTTCAAACAACTGTCCGCGTTCTCCCGGTTCCAGTTTGAGTGTATAGTCGGGATGCGGGCGCACCCCCCAATCGTCTTCCTCCTTCGAATTACGGTCACGAGCGAGATTCTTCCCGTTGGGTCGCCAGAAACTGGCCGTGGTTAATTTCACCTCGGCAGGGCCTTCCTTGGGGTCTAACTGAAGCGGAGTAACGGTTTGCACACTGGCTTTGCCAAAACTACGCTCCCCCATAATCACTGCACGGCCGTGGTCTTGGAGCGCTGCCGATACGATCTCACTTGCACTGGCGCTGCCTCCATTGATGAGCACCACCATTGGGAAATTCAAATAACTTCCTTGATGTTCCCCCGAGTAGGAGATTTCTCGACCCCGGCGCGGACGCACAGTAACAATGACACCATCGTCTATGAACATGTCCGCGATTTTGACCGCTTGATCCAGATAGCCACCTGGATTGAAACGAAGGTCTAATATTAGGCCGTTCAATCCCGAGCCAGACAACTCTTCGAGCGCTTTTTGCAAGTCACGAGCCGTGAAGCGGGCAAACTGGCTTAGGCGAATGTAGGCGATCTTATTTTGCGGGTCAATGTAATAGTCCCAGCTATCGTCATCCCGACGACGCACCCCGAAAACGGTTTCCACCTCGATACGGCTTCGTTTCAGGCGAATTGTCAACGATTTCTTCTCGCCATTGGCCATTTCCCGCTCCAGATGTAACTGAACTTCCGTCCCTTCCTTTCCTAGGATTTTGTTTACCACCTCGCGAATGCTCATGCCTTTGGTGGAAATATATTCGGGCTCCTTGAGGGGTTTTCCTTCCGAGTCAACGAAGTTAGTTACCCCGACAATCAAATCGCCAGTTTGTATGCCTGCCTTGTACGCGGGGCTATTGCGCAACGGCGTAATTACTCGCACCATATCAGTGCCCAAGTCCTTTTGAATCTGCACACCCACGCCAATAAAGACTTGTTGGGTTTGTCGCTCGATCTCGGCCACGACTTCCGGCTCAATGAAAGCGGAATAGTTATCCAAACTATGGAGCATGGCATCACAAGCACGATAAGCGGCCTTGTTGCCCTTTATGTCGTCGCGTTGTCCAATTTTGAGCCGCACTTCCACCAACAAATCGCGAATTTCTGGCACGGTCATTTTCACAACGCTCTCTAGCCGTCTGTTGATTTCCGGCGGCACTTTTTCTTGCATGTAGGTGTACAAGCCCCGTATCGCCGGCGGAATCAAGTCCGCGTAGGTAATGGGCTTAAAGTAATTAGCGCGTGCCACGTTCGCCACACGCAGGACGCGGTCGGCGAACAGCTCCGCCTCTTGCTGACTTACTTGAAGTGATTGCAGATAGGAATTGCGCTCGGCCAGAAGCTTGTCCGCGGCAATCTTACCTTCCGCATAGGCCAGGTAGTGCTTACGCATTTGCCGAGGCAGTTCAAAGCGCGGCGTCTGCCCTATTAGGGACTTTCCCTCACTGATGACTTCCTGGGGCAACTTATCAGCCAAGGCCCGCTTGAGGAAAGCCTCGATCCGCGCTAACGTCTTGCGATATTGGGCGGCGTAGCTGGCCACGGGAACATGTCCGTGCGTAAACGTGGCCAAGGTCGAGAGCGCTTTCCCAGTAACCTGTTTTGTCCGTTGCGGATATTCCCTCTGTACATATTGAAAGAGCTCGCTGACCGTAATAAGTCCGTCAGCGGCGTCCCCCTCTGCGTCCGCGCCGCCGTTGAGGGCGTTCAACACCACTTCCAGGAACACGCCATGCCCAGTCCGCTTGTTTTCTGGTGAAGGCTGAGTACCATCGTTAGCTGACAGCACTGCCACAGGCGGCAACACTCGGGGACGCTCGTCCTGGTCATCGCTAACCCGATCAAATTCCTGAAAACGTTTTTCTAGTCCTACGGTCGAAACTTTTTCCTTGCTTTCATCATAGCCGCGGAAGTTAACATCAAGAAGGGCCACAATGCGGGCACTCTTGCTGCGTTCCAGCAGTTGCTCTAATTCGCTGGCGCTAATGGCAGTCTTGCCACGATCCTTGAAGCTGGAGTCGACGGCAAAGTAACAAGTGCGGTCACCAACTGGTGCCCCTTGACCGAACCATGCCAATAATACCAGATCGTCTTCCTGTGCCTGTTCCAACGCCCAGCGCAGTGCCTGCAAGATGTTCTCGCGGCTGGCGGTTAGTGCTCCTTGCTGACGTGCGGCCTGTCCCAGCAATAAGCGAATGCGTTCCTCTGGAACACGGCCTCCTTGGTCGTCTCGAAGCCATCGATACAGGGCCACTGCATCGGCTTCTGCAAACGCCCGCGGTAGAATCACGTCGTCCGCATACCGGTCGATTCCCACAATCACTGTGTATGACGGAACTGGCGTTTCCCCTAAGGCTAGCTGATGGATCAGCAACCCGCTTAGCAGGAGGATGACACGACGGCCTAGTGGCACGAGACTCGCAAACTTCATTTTCCTACCCCTCATGTTTGTGCTAATTAGTACTCTGTAGTGGTTTTTCTAATTCTGTCCAAAATGTGATGCTACGTCAACCTTCTCTCGCCAGCCCCCCATCTGTTTAGGCCATCGCTATTCTCAGCTGTGCTTGACAACGATATGTCGCCTGCATATTTTTCAGATTTACATACGCTGGCTGTCGAGCAATAGGCACAGCTTGTATTGTAGTCGGCTGCTGAGTCAGTGCCGAATCGGGACTCGATTCTAGGCGACGCGGGCCACGGAAGGCAACCGACCAGCAAGGAGGCTGGCATCTCCAGGCTCATGCTTGTCCCGCGGCACTGCCTCTGCCGCCGACGGCTGGTCGCCCTCATATATGACGAACCAGGTTGTACTCCTCACCTCAGCAAGGCTGTTCATTCTTGCTTGTTTGGCTCACCAGTCCCAACAATTCGGGTCAGTTACGGTCTCAATCCATGGTTTATAGCGAGCGGGCGGAAACTATCGCCTTGGTCATGAGCTTTACGCCTTAGGAAGAGCGAAAAAGCACCCCCGGAAATTGGTTATCAGCTAAACTAAACTTGAATAGCTGTAAGAGCACGACTTTTGCTAGGGCCAAGCGACTCATTTTGTAGAAACTGACCGGTATCAATTGCATGCGCCTCGGAATAGCCCTGGCGGTATTGCTAGCAGGGTGTCAGACTGTGGTCGGCCCTTGGGAGCCACGTCGCGCTGAACGTGCGGATGATCCCCTGTTGTCCACTCAGGAACAAGCACGGCGATCGCGGTACTTGTATGCGTTTCCTGATACCGAACTGGGCCCCCGCTCAGGCCCCGAGCGACCCGTAGCTGCTGCCCTCGCGCCCTGAGCCAAGTTCATCACGGCGTCTTACCACGGTTGACCATCGGGCTTGTGCCTAGTTGCCTCTCTGGCCCAACCGGCATAAGTTGATTTGTACTCCCAGGAAGTTAGCCTCTGAGAGGCGTGCCATGCGTCGGCTTTTTGGGCTGATACTCGCTGGAGTGGGTTTTTGTAGTGGCTGCCAATCTGTGGAGAAGCAGGCACTAGAACCGCTTCCCGCAAACGCCACGGCGCTACCCTACGCGGACCTAGTGGAACGAGCCCGGCGCCAAGTTTGGGCCGCCCAGGAAATTTTTTATCGCGACGATTGGGACGAATTAGCTAAGGCCGGTAACATGTTACTCGACAGCGCGCAACGTCTGATGCAAGTGAAGGCCGAACAAGTACCAACACGCTGTCGCGATGGTTGGCCTAAACCTGCTGAAGAATTCCGCCTCGCCGCTGAACAACTTTCCCAGGCCGCACGTCAGCATGATGCTGTTCAGGCCGCCCATGCCTTTCAAAGACTTCACCTCGTGCTAAAACAGATACGCCCCGATTGATCGCGCTCGGAAAAGCATGAACTTGCTCAGGCGCTGGTGTGGGTCGGGCAACTAAGAAACTGAGCGCAACCAAGCCGATGGTCTATTCCTAATCATGCCTGACAAACGCGGCCATCAGCACTGGCCTTTTTGCGGAGGCTCAGGGTGCAGGTGCGACCGATTATCCCTTTCTGGTTTCGCCAACGACAAATTCAAACGGAACTGGTCCACGAACGGGTGCTTAGGGTATCAGGCCCAAATTTACCGCCTCATGAAATTCGCATTGAGCTTGACGCTGACGGACACACTTGGCGCGCCACCTTAGTGCGGCTCGACGGCGAAGCTTGTGTTGTTGCAATCGGCCAGGCTGCCGAACCTCACCCACAGTCCGCTTGGCAACTCGGCTTCGAGCTTCTTCGTAAACATGTAGTTCATTAAGAGGTGCCCTTGCCAGGCTACACCCGCAGGGTAAAATTCACATGGGCAAAATATTGGCTTGACTATTCGCTCCTGGCCGCTCGGCGTCCCTTTTGATATTCGGCTAAAAATGATTTCATAGAACCGTTAAGCATGGGGGGTTAGCTCAGCTGGGAGAGCGCGTGAATGGCATTCACGAGGTCAGGGGTTCG
>JANXCT010000011.1 GCA_025059875.1 Candidatus Kapaibacterium sp. | reverse complement strand
CTGGTGGCAGTTTGGAGCGTACCGGTCAGGCATGCGCCAAGCCATCGCCCCCCTGCGGCGGGTGCCGGTGCGAGCGCTAACAAGCGAGTTTCACATGCTCTCATTTGTACCAAGCGAGTATATTTATTCACACGCTTTGGGAGTCTTCGCCTTCGACGACGACTACCACTTCGCCCTGCTGCAATCCGCCGTGCATGAGACGTGGGTGTGGCGCAATGCCTCCAGCCTGGAGTCGCGCAATCGGTACACTCCCACCGACTGTTTCGACACCTTCCCCTTCCCGCCCATCGAGTACGCCACGCCGAACCTGCAGGAACTGCTCGCCCAACCGCCCTTCGCTCGCGCCGCGCAACTGGGCGGTGAGTACCACGAACACCGGCGTCAGATCATGCTGGCTCGGCAATTGGGCTTGACCAAAACCTACAACCTCTTCCACAATCCCGCCGTCCAAGAGGCCGACATCGCCCGCCTGCGTGCCCTGCACGCCGAGATGGACCGCGCCATCCTGGCCTGCTACGGCTGGGAAGATGTAGAATTGAAGCACGATTTTTACCAAAACGAGCGCGGCCAAACGCGCTTTATGCCCTCGGCGGAGTCGCGAAGAGAGCTAATTTCGAGGCTGGTGGAGTTGAATGAGATGATGGCAAAGGTGGTCAAGTGATACCAGCATCACTTTTCGGCGAGCCTGCTCCCAAAAAACAGGCTCATTTCTATGTTTACCATGATGAGAGCGAACCAGAACCGAACAAAGGCTGGCTACTCATCGGTTTGTTGTTCGTAAATAAGATAAATCTTTCGTACGTAGAGAGCAGTCTCGACTATCATCGCAGGCAAGAGAACTACACAGGCGAAATCCATTTTTGCAAGCTCCCCAGGAGTTTCGGCGGAGAGTTCGGTGCTAAAGCGCGGGTGGCGCGGCGCTGGATGGAAGCCTATCAGGATAGCTTATGCCAGGATGCCCTCTTTACCTGTCTTGCGGTTAACCGCGCCAGCCCGAAATTTGAGCATGAACGGTTCAAAGCAGATTACCATGCTTACAACCGATTCACGGCGATGGCTATCAAGGCTGGTATCTCGTATTTGCTCGCCCCTCTTGACTATGATGACATCACCTTGACAGTCGTTTCGGACGGTAAAGACCGCAAATCGCGGCCCGAACAGAAATTGGTGGACAACTTCGAAGCGTATCTTCCCTACCGGGTGGAATTGGACAATTGGGTGAAGCAACTGACAACGAATCGCCCATATCCAACAGTGCGCATGAATCCCGTCCAAACGATTGACTCGGCCGCCAGCGACTTGCTTCAACTGACCGATATTCTTTTGGGAGCTACGCAAGCGGCATTGATGGGTATCTCGAACCGACCGGTCAAGCAGGAACTTGGGCGGATGGTAGCTCGCTGGTATCAGGATTTGCAGGAGCCGCTATGGCAACAGGCGTATGGGATGCACAGGAAATTCAACATTTGGGGTTTCCCCGATAAACATGGCAGACCATTCAACCAATTTCGTATGGTACTACCGGTACATGACCCAAATCAGTTATCGCTATTGTGAATTGTCACGATATAGTTGGCGAGACCTTCCGCGTGCTGAAAGAAAAGGAGCTGCGCCAGTGGGGCGAATACCGCACGCGGCGGCTCGTGCTGGAGGCGTGGGAGCGGCTCAGCACCGAGTCCTACGGCAAGAGTCGGCCATAGGCCGCAGGAACGCATGAATCACTTACACCACGTAGTCCAGCGTGCCGTCTAAAGGTACACGCACACGAACGTGTGCTTCAGACAGTGCAATGCCCCCCACCATCCCGAAACGGCTGAAGAAGGAGCCCGCCATAGAAGCAGTCTGGCAGTGCTTCTTCGACGGGCAACTCCCTCTGCCGGTGGCAGAGATGATGGTGGGGATACTCTACCGAGAGCTGCGCAGAAGCAACCCGGCATGAAAAGTGACCCCGTTAGCGACAGCATCCATCCCTGCGCACCTTATGGAGGACCAGGACTCGTACCCTCGCTACATCCCTAGATACCGCCTGCAAAACCCCGACGACCCGATAGCCTACCAGCTCGGCAACCGGAGTCTCTTTGTCGATTGCCTCGACCCCAGCATCGGATGGAGCAAATTCCGGGAGAGGATTCTGCACGTGCAGCGTCTCCTCGCTGAGGAGGGACTCCTCCCCGGACCCAGCCATCACGGCCTGCGTTACCTCTACCTCTTCCAACGGGAGGACCTACCAGACGCGAGCGGCCTACGGCTGCGCATCCAGCTCGGAGACCGAGTCTCTGGAAACCAACTGCCGGAGTTGGAAATCGTCCTGACGTACCGCGGCTATAGGCACTCTCTGGAGATCACCCCCTCAACCAGCGTAACCGAAGGAGGAGAGAAGCGCTCCGGCACCGCAGTCAGCATACAAACGAATCACCCCGTGCTTGGCGACTGGTCGCAGATACCCCGGCATCTGGAAGACCTCTACGAAGCTTCCAGGGCAGTGCTGTTCGAACTCGTCCTCAGCGAAGCTTTGATTGAGCGACTCGAGCCAGAATACTGAGGAACTCATGCACGCGGAACTGCTCACGTCCATCAGCGTACCGGAGCCACTATCCCGCTTCCAAGTGTCCCCGACATGGAAGACCCAGGAGGAGCAAAGTGTCAGCTACCAGACACCAGGAGAGCTCCCTTCGACGAAGTACTGGTTTTGGCCCACACGATGGCCATCAGCCACGATCCGAGTTTGGATAAAGCGATTGTCGTCCAGTAGGGAGCAGCTCCTCCAGGCACTGGAAGAGCTCAGGCGCGAAGGCATAATCAAATGGAGCGGCAAGTACCTTGAGCCGAGAGAGCCTGTAGCACGAGTGCGGGGCGAAGGCACGGTTGCGGAGCTCATCGTGAATGACCGGAGATAAGGTCTACTACTTCGACTCCAGCGCCTTCATCAAACGCTACCTGCAAGAGGAGGGGTCCGAGCAGGTGAAAAGTCTCTTTTCCGAGCCACCACTTGCGGCATCGACCGTCCTGATGTGTGTGGAAATCCGTGCTGCACCGAGAAGAGCCGTCGAGGAAGGCCGACTCAACGACGAAGAGGCGGCTGAGGCGTGGAAATCCTTCCGTGCTGAATGGGAACACCTTGAACGGGTCGAGATAGATGAAGCGCTGCTCGAACGAGCCATTGAGGTAGCATGGAACTATGGCCTCCGGGCAAACGATGCTGTCCATCTGGCACCAGCCCTCCGGCTGTGCGAGAGACAGAAAGTGCCGGTGGTCATGGTCACTTATGACTTGGAGCTATGGGAGGCGGCACGCGCGAATGGGATGGAGGTCTTTCCGCAGTCTCGACCTAGTCTGAAGCCCGGCGGTGGATAGGTGTGGAGCGCTTGCCCGATATTTTCGCCACCTATGCTGAGCCAGCCCGTTGCATTCCACGGGTACGACGCGTAGTTGGTCGTCTCCGTGCGGGCGCAGTCGCTGGCCTGGTGCGGACGCCGGTAGCACCATGCATGTGGAGTGACCATGGGCACTATCTTCGACCTGCACCGCGCCGTCCTGCAGGACTACCGGGACTTCGTCCACTCCTTCCTGCTCATCGCCGATGAGCGGGCCAGGGAGTTCGTCAACCGCAGCCTGGGCGAGGAGGAGCAGCTCTGGCCCGAGCCCTTGGTGCAGCTCAGCCCCGCCTATGCCCCAGGGGCCACCGTGGACGAGCTCGCCGCCGAAGGGCTCATCACTCCTGAGGCCGCTCTCATCTTTCGCTCCCCCGACGGCCGCCCTTACCGCCTCTACCGGCACCAGGAGGAGGCCATCCGCAAGGCGCTGGCCGGAGAGAGCTTCGTCATCAC
Organism: Candidatus Kapaibacterium sp.; assembly: GCA_025059875.1. NCBI lineage: Bacteria > Pseudomonadati > Bacteroidota > Eximiradiia > Eximiradiales > Kapaibacteriaceae (SeqCode) > Kapaibacterium (SeqCode) > Kapaibacterium sp. (SeqCode). The sequence continues at coordinate 20,562 of JANXCT010000011.1, read as the reverse complement.
CAGCGGCACCGGCTCCGGCAAGAGCCTCTGCTACTTCCTGCCCATCCTCGACAGCCTCATCCGCAACCCCGACACAGGCGGCCGGGTCGGTGCCCTCATCATCTACCCGATGAACGCGCTCGCCAACTCCCAGCTCCAAGCCCTGGAGAACCTTCGGCAGCACTACGAGCGGCGCACAGGCCAGCCCTTCCCCGTGACGTTCGCCAAGTACACCGGCGAAACGAGCGAAGCGGAGCGGGAGCAGCTACGGCAGCGGCCCCCGCAGGTCCTGCTGACGAACTACGTCATGGCCGAACTGCTGCTCGTGCGGCCGGAAGATGCACGCTTCCTGGACCACAACGGCGGGTTGCGCTTCCTGGTCTTCGACGAGCTGCACACCTACCGCGGGCGGCAGGGGGCAGACGTAGCCATGCTCGTGCGGCGGCTCAAAGAACGCTGCGCCACACCGCGCACGGTCTACATCGGCACCAGCGCCACCATGATCGCCCGCCGGGACGCCACCTCGATAGAGCGCCGGCAGAGCGTGGCCGACTTCGCCACCCGCTTCTTCGGCCATCCCTTTGGACCGGAGCAGAATCATCGAGGAGACGCTCGTCCCCTTCACTGACGGCGGACCGCCATCCGAGGCGGAACTCCAGACGGCGCTCTCCGAGCCGCTCCCGACGGAGCTGGAGTCCTTCCGCCGGCATCCGCTCGTGCGCTTCCTGGAATACGAGCTGGGGATTGAAGCAGAGCCCGATGGCCGCCTCCGGCGTCGCACACCGCAGCCGCTCTCGAAGGCCGCTCAGCTGCTGGCCGAACGGAGCGGAGCCGAGCCGGAGCGCTGTGCCGAACGCCTCCGCCAAGCGCTCGTCCACGGCGCAACCCTGCGCGATGCCGCCGGAAGGCCCGCACTAGCCTTCAAGCTGCACCAGTTCATCAGCCAAGGCGGCACCCTCTACGCCACGCTGGAAGACCGCCAACGCCGCCAGTTCTCGCTCCAAGGCCAGCTCCAGGACGAAGCCGGCAAGCTCTACATCCCGCTGAAGTTCTGCCGCCAGTGCGGACAGGACTACTACCACGTCCTGCGCACTCCCGATGGCTTCGTACCGCACCCCGTCGGGGAGGAGCCGGAAGAGGACGAGGGGCTGCAGCCCGGCTACCTCATGCTGGCCCCCGACGAGGACTGGGCCCCCGAGCTCCCCGAGGAGTGGAGGGACCCCACCGGAGGGCTGCGCCCCACCTGGCGGAAGCGTGTCCCCGAGCCCGTCTGGGTCTGCCCCGACGGCAGCTACAGCCCCAACCCGCGAGCCGACGCGCAGAAGATGTGGTGGCAGCCAGCACCGTTCTCGCTGTGCCTGAACTGCGGGGAACTCTACACAGCCCACGAGCAGGAGTTCGCCAAGCTGGCCTCGCTCTCCAGCGAAGGCCGCGCTAGCGCCACCACCATCCTCGCCCTGTCGCTACTACGCCACGCTGCCAGAACCGGAGCCGCCCAGAGCAAGCTCCTGAGCTTCACCGATAACCGCCAGGATGCCTCCTTCCAGGCCGGCCACTTCAACGACTTCGTCCACGTGGCACTCCTGCGGTCGGCGCTCTCTGCGGCACTCCAGGCCAACCGCGTGCTCACCTTCGACACTGTCGCCCAAAAGGTCGTGGAAGCCTCCGGACTCAGCATCGCCGAGATCGCCCGGAATCCGCAACTCGACCCCAACTCCCCAATGGCCCGCGATGTCTGGGAGGCTTTCACCGAGCTGACGGAGTACCGCCTCTACGAGGACCTGCAGCGCGGCTGGCGCGTCGTCCACCCAAACTTGGAACAGGTCGGGCTCCTGCGAGTGGAGTACCGAGGACTAAGGGAGCTCTGCGAGCGCGAGGAGCTCGCAGAACTCCACCCGGCACTCGCGGCAATGAGCGTCGAAGAGCGGCAAGCGCTGCTGAGGACCGTGCTCGACCGCTTCCGACGCAAGCTGGCCATCGACGCAAAGGTCCTGCGAGCCGACTTCCAGAAGCAGCTCCGCAGACGAGCAGAGCAGTACCTCTACGAATTCTGGGGGCTGGACCCAGACTCCCACGAGCTACGCCCCGCCAGCTCCTTCGTCCGCACCCCGAAAGCCCACCCCAACACCGAAGGCCCCAGCTACAGCCTCAACGAACGCAGCCTCATCGGGCGCTTCCTCTGCAGCCGGCTCAAGCTCCAGGGGCAGGAGTATGAGTCAGTGCTCGACGGGCTGCTGCAGCTCTTGGTCCGGTATGGCCTCCTAGCCCGCTCCGGCGACTCCGACTCCCCACGCTACCAGCTCAATGCCGCCTGCCTCTTATGGTGCCTGGGCGATGGGACGCCGCCACCGCCCGACCCTCTCTACTCCCGTCGTGCTCCAAGCCCAACGCATGCACCCACCTCAGCCCCTGTCAACGCCTTCTTCCAGCGGCTCTACTAGATGGCAGCGGCTGAACTAGCCGGCCTGGAGGCGCGCGAGCACACCGCCCAAGTGGTGCAGCCCGGCGAACGCGAACAGCGCGAACGCCGCTTCCGCTGGGACTCGGCCGACACGCAGAAAGAGGTAGAGCTCGGCCGCCGGCTGCCATACCTCGTCTGCTCGCCGACGATGGAGCTCGGCATCGATATTGCCGACCTGGAGCTGGTCCACCTACGGAACGTTCCGCCGACACCCGCCAACTACGCCCAGCGTAGCGGCCGCGCCGGCCGCCAGGGACAGCCCGGGCTCATCCTCACCTACTGCGGGGCAAGTAGCAGCCACGACCAGTACTTCTTCCGCCGCCGCACTGAGATGGTGGCCGGAAGTGTCCGCCCCCCACGGCTGGAGCTCGCCAACGAAGCATTGCTCCGTGCCCACATCCACGCCATCTGGCTAGCCGCCCTGCGGCTGCCCTTGGGGAATTCGATCAAATCCGTGCTCGACCTACACGACCCAGCGCTGCCCCTCCAACCAGAGATCGCGGCACAGCTCCAAGCCAGCCCGCAGATGAAGGAGGCCCTCGAGGAGCAGGTCCGAAAGGTCCTGCAGGCCGATGAAGGGCTCTTGGGCTCCGCCGGCTGGTTCAATGAACAGTGGATCGAACGTCTCATCGAAGAAGCTCCCCAAGAGTTCGACCACGCCTTTGACCGGTGGCGGGAGCTCTACCGGGCCGCTTGCCGGCAGTTGGAGGAGGCCAGAGCCGAGGAAGATCGCGCCCGTACCCGCGACGACCAACCCCGTGCCCAGCTCAGGCAGCAGGAAGCCCAGCGCCAGCTCAATCTGCTGCTGCAGGTGGAGGACGTGGCACGCGAGGAAGGGGATTTCAACCCCTACCGCTACCTGGCCAGCGAAGGATTCCTGCCTGGCTACAACTTCCCCGCGCTACCCGTGCGTGCCTGGGTTCCCCGCGGAGATGCAGGCGAATTCATCGCACGACCCCGATTCCTGGCCATCCGAGAGTTTGCCCCGCACAACCTCCTCTACCACGAAGGCGCACAGTGGGAGGTCGTAGAATTCCAAGCCCCTCCCGGAGGGCTGGAGGAGCGGCTGAGCCAGAAGCGCTTCTGCCTCCTCTGCCATGCCTTCCTCAGCCACTGATCTGGACCTCTGCCCAGTCTGTGGGAGCCGGTTTGACGGCCAAAACAGCCTAGTAGCAACCGTCTTGGAGATGCCCAACGTCCGCACGCGGCGACGTGCCGGCATCACCGCCGACGAAGAAGAGCGCCGCCGCCAGGGCTACAAGCTGGAGACCTACTTCCAGTTCGCTCCCCAGAGCGGAGGACACCGTATCCAAGAGGCCGATGTCACCCACAACGGCACCCCCATACTGCGCCTCATCTACGCACCAGCAGCGACGATCATGCTCGTCAACCACGGCTGGCGCAGAGCCCGCACGGAAGGGTTTTACGTAGACCTCGAGCGCGGCGAACTCCTCTCTGCCGCTGAAAGGACGAGCACTCTCCGCTCCACCCACCGTCCCCGCGAACGGGTGGAAAGGGTCCGGCTCGCCGTCCAGGCTACCCAAAACCTCTTGCTCGTCCGCTCACTGCAGCCCGAGCTGTATCAGGACGATAGACTGGCCACGACCCTGCTCTACGCACTCAAGCGTGGCTCGGAAGAAGCCTTCCAGCTTGAGGAGCGGGAACTGGCGGCCGAACTGGTCGGCCAAGGCGATTACCGCAGCATCCTGCTCTACGAAGCCTCGGAAGGAGGGGTCGGCGTACTACGGCGGCTCCTCGAGGAGCCGAATGCCCTCTCCGAAGTAGCCCGCTGCGCCCTGGAGATCTGCCACTTCGACCCCAACGGCACCGACCTCAAACCCGATTGCTACGCCGCCTGCTACGAGTGCCTCCTCAACTTCAACAACCAGCACGAAGCGCTGCTCCTCAACCGACGGCTAATCCGCCCCATCCTCCACACGCTGGCAGAGAGCCGCACCGAGCTTCGCCAGCAGGGCAGGTCTCGGCAGGAACATTTGGAGTGGCTGCGGTCGCTAACCGACTCGCGCTCAGAGCTGGAGCGCCGCTTCCTGGATACACTTGCCGCAGGCGGCTACCGACTGCCAGATGATGCCCAGAAGCCAATCGCCTCCCCACGGTGCATCGTGGACTTCTTCTACCTGCCGAACATCTGCGTGTTCTGCGATGGCTCCGTGCATGATGATCCTGCCCAGTCAGCCCGCGACCGCGAGCTCCGCACAGAACTCCTCCGCCACGGCTACCGCGTGGTCGCCATCCGCTACGACCACGACCTGCTGGAGCAGATCAAGCGCTACCCCGAAATCTTCGGCAGCTGACCCCCGCCCGCTACGGGCAATCACAGAAAACCCTCCCCGGCTCCCCTCTCGAGGAGCCGGGGAGGGGATACGCGAGGGACTCAGTACACCACGAACGGCAAGGTCTTGGTGTGTGGTCCAGAAGTGAGCCGTAGGAAGTACGCCCCTGCTGGCAGCAGTTGACTCGAAAGCGGCAGCAGGACCGAGAGCCGACCCGAGGCCGCAGGCAGCTCCCACTCTGCATGCCGACGCCCGTCCGCACCGTAGACCTCCACCCGGACCACAGCCCTGGCACCACTGGGCAGCTGCCACTCCAGCCGCGCCGGACCCTCGGTCAGAAACGAAGGCATCAAGCGTGGCTCCTCAGTCCCCTCCGCCTGCTCAGCAACCGAGGTCGGCAGGACGAGCCGGAAGACAGCAACGGTGCTGTCAGGCCCGTAGGTAGGCGTAAATGGCTGCGCAACCCACAGCTCCAGCGTGTCGCCGCGGGGGCGCAGGGCCATCCCCTCCGCCAAGCCCGTCAACTGCAGCGTCTGCAGAATCTGGCCCGTGTTGATATCCACCCACCGCACATCGCGGCTGTAGGTGCTCACCAGCAGCGTCCTCTGCCCGTTCGGCAGTGTTAGCAGCACCGCCTCCCGCGGCCCGCCATAGCCTGTTGTCCCAAGCTCGATCGGCATTCGGTGCCACAGCCGTGTACCTGGGTCTATCAGGTATACCTCGTGCGAACCGTTGGAGACGACCACCAGTGTGTCGCCGGACAGCAACAGGAAGTTACCCGTCCCCCCAACTGGCACTACTGTGACACCTGAATCCCGGCCTTGCGGGAGGAACTGGACGACTGCATCCCGCTGCCCGAACTGGCCTTCGCAGAGCACAATCAACTGCTGGCGATCCCCATCCCACACAAGCTGCTGGATGTTGCGGCAAGAGCTAAGGCGCAGAGTATCTACCCGAATGCCGCTTACGTCCTGCCGCAGCACGATGACAAGCCCAACCGTATCAGCAACCCGGCGGCTGACGAAGATGGCACCCTTCGCCACGGCGACGGCCTGCGCTGGACCATTGAGGAGCGTATCCTCGGGTCCTCCGAGCGGTGGGTAGGTGACTCGGACGAGCCGATTCGTTCGTGGTAGGAGTAGACCAAATCCCACCCGCTGCAGGATGATCGCCGGACGCAGAGGAAAGCTCAGCGGCCCCCAGGAGAGGGGGACATTGATGATCGACACCCCTCCACCTTCCTCGTTCACCACTGTCACGGATGGTGGCTCATCGCCCTGATCCTGCTGCCCGTCGAAGTCCGCATCCACACCGCCGCAGATGATGTATGTCGAACTGGTCGATGAACCCGGATCGAAGAAAGCCATCAGAGGCGTCTTGCCAATCACGTTGTGCGAGCCTACGAACTGCCACTGCGGGAGCTGGGCCTGGAGACCCGAGAAGACAAGTGCGAGCGCAAAAAGGGACCAACGAATCGACCGCATGGCACACCGAGCGAGGTTGTGGGACATACTCTCCGAGGGAACCCTCTGGCATGCCCGTAACAGGTGGGAAACCCTCTGCCGGCATGGAGTACGGCTCACACTCGCAGCGCCCGTGCTGCGCAGGCTCTGCCCTCTACCCCATTGCAGGCAGGTCTTCCGGCTCCGGCTTCTTCCTCCTCCCTCGCCTTCCCATCTGCGTTGCGCAGACAGTGGCTGCCTTTCGGCATCGAGGAGTCGTCCACCGTCACGGCGGCGCAGACCGCGCAGGATTCGCACCTGCTTCCCTATTCTCCGAGCCTACCCCCGTGGGCATAGGCCCGGCACCTGCAACGGGCACACCATCACAAAAATACGGCGCCACGAGCATAGCCCTACCGCCGCGCCCCTGGCATCCAAAAAGTTAGGATGCCGAAGTAACAGCGCGGTCACATATTTGCAGCCGTAAAGTTCTTGTCGGCCAGCGTAGCTACCTCGGTACTGTTGAGGACGGCAATGTATCTGCACCCCGAGGAAGCCGTCTCAACGATGCTGGCAGCGGCTGAGAAGAAGGCGGCGCTGCAATACCCACGCTCGTAGTCCGCGGTTTCCTAGCAGGCGCACTGTTGGGCTACGCTACCTCATTGTCGTTCGTACCCCAGCTCCAGGACCTGCCGCCCTTCCTAGGAGCTGTGCTGTTCCCCATGGGCTTCGTCCTCTTGGTCCTGTTAGGGCTAGAGCTGGTCACCGGCAACTTCGCACTGCTGCCGTTGGCTTGCCTCGCTGGGTGAATCTCCACGGGGCAGATGCTCCCGGAACTGGGTCTGGGTTTACACCGGCAACCTGCTTGGAGGAGGTGCCTACGCACTGCTCTTCACCGCCGTTATGCTGGACGGCCCAATGTCAGAGTTGCTGTTAGCCCTCGCTCACCGAAAGACGCTCGCCTACCAAGCACTGGGTGCTGAAGGTTGGGGTGCGGCCTTCCTCAAAGGGATCCTGTGCAACTGGATGGTGACACTGGAAACTGCCATCGCGTTCTTTTCCACTACGACGACGGGAAAGGTGCTGACGATGTGGCTGCCCATCATGGCGTTCTTCGCCCTGGGATACGAGCACAGCGTAGTCAACATGTTCGTGCTCCCAGCGGCTCTTCTGACGGGGAAAGCCTCCATAACGGTCGGCCAGTGGTGGCTGTGGAACCAGATCCCAGTCACGCTCGGCAATCTCGTTGGGGCCGTCCTCTTGACGAGTTTTCCGCTCCTGACATAGTTCGGTCTCCACAACCTGAGAGATAAGCCAATGCCACAGAGCACCATTCTGCTGCTCTTCTCCCTGGGCGCGCTTGTCATTGCTGGTGTCTTCTGGTGGGTCTGGCGTAGTTCCTACCAACCGGCATCAGTGTCGGTGGAGCCGCTGCGCCGCTGGATTTTCGTTGGGCTCCTACTCTTCGTTGGAGCTTTTACGGCGCTCACACTCTGGCGAATGCCTTACTTCCTCTATGCCGAAGAGCTCCCCGAACGAGTTATCCACGTCGTCTCGCGCCAGTTTGCCTTTGCACTCTCTGAACGGCCAATCGAGACCGATGCCGAATACGCTGCCGCGCTTGGGCAAACGCTAGAATTGCCCCTTGGGAAGGTCGTGGAGTTCCGAGTCACCTCTTTCGACGTCAACCATGGTTTTGCCCTCTACAGCCCGGACAGGCGAATTGTTGCCCAGGTACAAGCAATGCCAGGGTACATCAACCGCCCGCGGTGGCGCTTCGACCAGCCAGGAGAGTACGTCGCCCAGTGCTTAGAGTACTGCGGCGCTGCCCATGCCAACATGCAAGCACGGTTTGTTGTCCAGTAGCACACGAGGGAGGGAGCCATGAAAGCTCTAGACCGCATCACAGCAGCGTGGATCATCACGGTCACGCTGGTCTTCCCGATCGCCATCCTGCTGGGCATCCTCATGCAGCTCAATCAAGCGAATGTACTGGAGCTCTCCCCGCTCACCTTCTACTCGTTCATGACCGCCCACGGGCTGCTGATGGTCGGGATCTGGTTCGTGGTGAGCATGGCGGGGGTGAGCTATCTGCTCCAGCGCTACGTGGAGGTCCGAGTCTAGCCGATCACGTTCGGCTATGTGTTGACGCTCGTTGGGGTCGTGCTCCTTCTGGCAGCGATCTTCGGGGGAGGATTCCACACGGGCTGGTACTTCCTGTATCCACTGCCCTTCTACGCCCGCACGGAAGAAGGGGCAACGATGGCATTTCTGCTCTCACTAGGTAGCCTGGGGATCGGCTGGTTTGTATGGTCACTGGGGCTCCTGGTGGCAATCCTGCGGAAGTATCCTCTGACACGGGCGCTGGCATGGCATCATCTGGTCGGCAAATCCGAGCCAGAAACACCGCCGTTCATCCTCATCTCCACCACAACCCTTCTGGGGCTGGTGCCAGCGTTCGTTGCCGCAGTCATCCTGTTAGGGCTCTTCTTCATGGAGTATCTCGGCGGCGTCAAGCAGGATGCCCTGCTGATGAAGAACCTGACCTTCTACTTCGGGCATACGCTGGTCAACGAGATGCTCTACTTCGGCATCGCTACACTCTACGAGCTCTTCCCAGCGCTTGCAGGCAAGCCGCCGTACAGAACGAAGCCGTTCGTAGCGCTGGCGTGGAACTTGGTCCTCGTAGTGGTCTGGACTGCCTACTTCCACCACCTGTACATGGACTTCGTACAGCCGACCGCCCTACAGTACGTCGGCCAGCTCGCTTCCTGGATTGCCCCCATTCCAGCCATCGCCGTCACAACTTTCTCGGTGCTCGGGACGGTCTATCGCTCGGGGATGAAGTGGTGGCTGGCTCCCACGTTCTTCCTCACGGAGGTCATGTTCTGGATCATCGGTGGGCTAGGCGCAATTCTGGATGCAATTGTGGCGAACAACTTTGTCTTGCACAACACGCTGTGGGTACCGGCGCACTTCCACACGTACAACCTTCTGGGCAACGTGCTCTTCAGTTTGGGCTTCATCACGTGGTTTGTGCGGGAGCAGTCTGGCGATGACGGCAGCCGTCTATATCGGCCGGTAGCGACGCTCTACCTGCTCGGTGGGGCCGGCTTTGTAGCGGCATTCTACATTGCCGGTGCCCTTTCGATCATGCGCCGGGTAGACAAGTACCCTGAGCTGGTTGCCAACGGGGGTGTGTGGGCACTCGTGGGCGCACTCTTCGCGATCCTGGTGCTGGTAGCAGTAGCTATCTACACCATACACGTCGTGCGGCGATGCTGGCGCGTCTTAGCGGCTGCCTAATTGTGGCACCGCTCCTCTGGGCGCAGCTCAACGAAGGGCACTACTACCTCCGCTCAGTGCCCGACGTGCCGGTCACGCTCATCACCGGGGAGCAGCAGTCCCTGCACCGCCTACTCCAGTCACGGGCGGTGTTGCTGACCCTTTTTTCCAGTCGGTGCCAGGGGCTCTGCTCCCCGTACTTGCTCTACTTGAAGCGGGAGTTGGCTTCCCCGCACGGGTTCTCAGTGGTCGCACTCAGTTTCGACCCGCGAGATCGCCTCGCTGACGTCGCTGCTACAGCGCACCGCTTCGGGCTCGCGGAGGCCTCGGGATGGACCTGGGGCCTGCTGCATCCCACTGGAGCAACGAGCCTCCTCTCCACCCTAGGCTACACAGTCCGCTACGACAGCAGCCGTGGCGACTACGACTACTCCATTGTGCTCTTTGTCCTCGACCAGCACGGGAACATCCTCCACCGCATGGAGGGCTTCCAAGACCCAGCACTCCTCAAAGACCTTGTACGGGAAGCCCGCGGGGAGTTCGTGCTGTCGTATCCCTTGCCGAGCACCGACGTCGCTCTTCGCTGCTTCGAGCTGGACAAAGAGACTGGCTCCTGGCGGCTGAGTACGGGAATGGCCCTACTGCTGGTACCGCCGATTGCATCATTTGCACTCGCTGGCCTGATACAGCTCACTCTCTCCCTGCGCCGCACTCGGTCACCGTAGCCATAGGACTCTCAGCGCCCAACCGCACCCCATAGCACCCCCCGAAGGCTGGAGAAAAAACCAGCCACACACCGGCCCTACAGCAGACCCCTGCACTTTTTGCAAACTTTGCACCCTCCATCCTGCGCCAGGGGAACGGCGCAATCAAATGCATGTCGGTTTGGTTCTGGTGCCGTACATGGCTGACAGATCTGCCCTTTTCGTGATCGCTTGCTCTTGGTGTGCCATGCTCTCAGCGTGGGCTCAGCCATTCCCAGCCTTTAGCCTCCAAGGCTACTTCTTCGGCGACTACTTCTACAAGCTCCGTGGCGATACCTCCTCGCTGCCGACACAGTATGCGCTGTTCGCACGGGGGGACAACGGAGTGCAATTCCGCCGCCTCTACTTCTGGGCCGATGCCCGATTGCACCCCCGCTGCTCAGTGCGCTTCCTCCTGGAAGCCAACGAGACCTCGTTAGACGCCAACGGACGCTATGCCATGTTCGTCAAGGAGGTCTCCGTTACATGGGACAGCCTTGCGCTACCCTTCCTACAACTCCAAGCCGGGCTGATTCCTACCCCGACGTGGCGTCTCTCGGAACAGCTCTGGGGCTACCGGAGCCTGGAACGAATGCTCCCCGACATCTGGAACTGGGGGGATGCTGTAGACGTAGGGCTCGCCATCCGTGGGATCGTGACGGAAGGTAGCCGCACCATCCTCCAAGTGACCGCTATGGTCGGAGGTGGCGAAGGGGTGCGGGCGGAGAGGGCGCCAAATAAGAAGCTCTACGGACAACTCGCATTCCAGCCCCTCCCCGGTCTGTGGACAGAACTCTACGGCGATTGGGACCCACGAGCAACGACGGGCAGCAACAGCCTCCTGAAGGCCTTCCTCGGCTACCGTGGGCCAGACCTCCAGCTCGGGGCCGAAGTCCTGTCGCGGCAACAACACCACTCCACAGTTGAGCGAACGTCTGCCCTGGGACTGAGCCTCCTCAGCAGCGTACAGCTCTGGGAAGAGCCGGAACTGACGCTCGTGCTACGCTACGACCAGGTAGCCCAGGCCCCCGACCGCCACCTACTCCACCACCTCGGGCTTGTGGCCGTGGAGTACGTCCCCACGCCCAACGTACGCATCATGCCGAACCTCTGGATCCTAGCCCACACACGGAGAGACCCGCAAGCCCCTCGCTTCCCAATAGACATTGTCGCACGCCTGAGCTTCTTCGTGCAGTACCTGTAGACTCTTCTTCACACAGCGAGCTGGAGCCTCCACTCAAGCTCCGGCGTAACTTTGCGAGCTGAGATGCCCTACAGAGCTCTCCAATGAGCAGCGCCGGGCTTAGTTCCCTCCAAGAGTACCTGCAACTGCGGACTCTGCCCGCGAAAGTAGGGAGAGGGGTGACCCCCAGGAATTGCTGCAGCGCTGGTATCACTTTCGCGATAGCTCTCCTCTTGGGTTGTGCAGACCTCTTCGTGGGTTCACACTTCGCCAACCTCCCACCCGAAACGGTCCTCTGGGTTGATACCGTCGGTACACCGCAGCGCAGCCGCGCCCAGCTCTTCTGGCGAGGGGACGATCCTGACGGTTTCGTGGTAGGCTTCCTCTTGAGCCTCGATGCCCAGAACTGGACTTACACCACACGTCGCGATACCACGGTCTTGCTCCCCGTCGGTGCCGAGGATACAGCATACTCCATCGCCGTTGCTGCTGTTGACAACTCGCTCCTACGTTACCCTCAGCCAGGGGAGCGTGTCGACTTCTCCGACCTAAACGGCAACGGCCTGCACGACGATGGCGAGCCCTTCCGAGGGTTAGAAGGTGCCGTGGACCCGACCCCAGCACGCCTGCAGTATCCCGTCCGCAACAGCCCACCAAGGGTCTTCTGGGGCTCGGACACCACGCCCGCAGCCGCACAGAGTGTCTGGCTGCCGGAGACGACGTTCACGGTGGCTACCTTCCGCTTCACCGCCGTCGATCCCGACGGACCGAACCAGATTGCCTTCTACGAGTGGGCGCTCAACGATACGGCGCGATGGCATCAGCTGCCGCCGACGACCGAGTTCTTCACGCTGCGGGAGTCCGACGGGCTGCGCCCCGGCGAGTCCAACCGCCTCTACCTGCGGGCCGTTGACGTCGGCGGACTCAGGAGTCCTGTGCTGGAGTACCCGCCGCCCGGACGGCAGTGGTACGTCCGCAAGCCGCGCGGGCCAATCTTGGTGCTGCACGACTACGCCGTGGCCGACGGTGCCGACACCTTCTACACAGCCGCACTTGGACGGATTGCCGGCGGACGCTTCGCCGAGCGCTTTGATGTGCTGGATATCCGCAGTGGACGCACTGCCCAGAGCCGCCCGCGGAACGTACCACCCTTCTTGAATCCGATGTTCGTGGAGACCCTGCGCCTCTTCGAGGCGGTGCTGTGGTACGGCGACCCCCAGTTTGCGCTCGACATTGCCCAAGCCGTGCTCCCAGAGTACGTGCGCACAGGCGGCAAACTGCTGCTGGTGACGACGCTCCCCAGTACCGTAGACCCACAGGCCGGCTACAGCGACATTGTCCCCATCGACAGCCTTAGCGCCCGAGAACTCTTCTCTTCCCCAGCGGCGCTGCCGAACGGCACCCCACTCTTGCCCGATAGCTCTCTCCCCGACGGCCCCTATCCCCTACTCCTCAAGGACCGCGGCACCGCTGTCGGCATCCACGCACTGTATCCAAATGCGACAGCAGCGCCACTCTACCGACTGCCACCGAGCCAGCACTACGCGGGAACGCCCGTCGTTGCTGTTCGCAGCGGCAACCGCGCTGTGGTGTTCCTGAACTTCCCGCTCCACCTCTTCAATCGTGCTGGAGGCGCAGAACGCTTGCTCGAGCGAGTGTTGGTCCAAGACTTCGGGCTGCAATGAGGTGGCGGGAATTCCTTGCTGCAACTGCTGCCGTAAGCCTCAGCCTCCTGGCGCAACAGCAGACTGGAACGCTCGTTGGTCGGGTCGTCGATGCTGCCACAGGCGCTCCGCTCCGATCGGTTACGGTCCGCCTCGTGGGAACGACCTACGGAGCCGTTACGGCCCCAAACGGGCAGTTCGTACTGCGCTACCTCCCGCCCGGCACCTACGTGCTGGAAGCTACCCTCATCGGCTACAAAGCCCTGCGGCAGAGTGGGATCCGCATACGCCCCGGGGACACCGTAGAGCTGCTGCTACGCCTGGAAGAAACGGCCTTGACGCTCGGCCAGGAGATCGTCGTCCTCGGGGAGCGCCCGCTCATTGACGTAGAGCAGACGCAGTCCTTACGTGTCATCAGCCAGCAGCAGCTGGAGCGGTCCGCCGTCCAGACCGTCACCGAAGCGCTCATCCAGCAGTCTGGAGTGCTACTCCAGGATAACACACTCCACATCCGCGGTGGCCGGGGCTACGAACTCGCCTATCTAGTTGACGGCATCTCCGTCCAGGACCCGCTGGCAGGCTCGGGCTTCGGAGTGGAGCTCTCTCCAGAGACGGTGCAGGAGATAGAGTTGCTCACCAGCGGCTTCGCAGCCGAGTACGGACAGGCCACCTCCGGTGTGCTCAACCTCCGGACAGCGGAGCCGAGCCGCTCGCTCCGCCTCCGTCTCCAGTATCGCCCCGAATGGCGCATCCACCGGCGCAACCCTTACGACCGCGACACCGGCAGCCTCTACCAGACCGACCGCTACAGCCTCAGCTTCAGCGGCCCGGAGCCCATCACTCGACATCTCCTCCCGGCCCTTGGGCTACGCCCCCCAGGACAGCTCGGCGTCGTTGCAACTGTCGAAGGAGCCTCCTCCGACGGCTTGGTACCGGAGTTTGCCCGCATACGGCTCCGTTCCTCTCTCCTGCCGGCATGGCTGGCTCGACGACAGGACAATTCCCTATCCACCTTCCTGAAGCTCTCGTGGCAGCTTTCCCCAGCCATCCGACTGAGCTACGTCAACGCCCAGAGCATGGCGCTCAACCAGAACACGCGCACCCTCCAGACGACCCTAGAGTATCTCCCGCCGGAGCCTGGCTACCAGTACCAGTTCCAAGGCCACTTCGACGGGGCGCTGACCTTCTCTGCACTCCAGCGGCTACATGTCCTGACGTGGCAGCAGAGCTTAGGACCACGCCTCCTCTACGAACTCCGACTGGGCTATGCCGGCTGGCGTGTCCGCGCCGACGCTAACGGACGAGACTACACCCGCTACAGCGAGCCGCAGGACATCCCGACGCTCCCGCCGCAGTACTACGACACCGGCGACTCCACCCGCACGGGCATCATCCCCGGTGACGGCTTCTACGACATCGGAACGGCCTGGAGCTGGCGCGACCACTTCGCCTACGAACTCACCCTGAAGGCCGATCTGACGGCCTTCTTGGCGGAGAAGAGCCAGATCAAGACAGGAGCCGAGCTCCGGTTGCAAGAGCTGCAGTACTGCGAAATCTTCGCCCCTTGGATACCACCGCTTGGTCTCAACAACGACGCCTTCTCCGTCCGCCCACGGCTACTGACGCTCTACGCTCAGCATCACCTAACGCAGAAAGGGCTCGTGCTCCACTACGGACTCCGGGCTGAAGCCTGGGCCCCCGGCCGGTTGGTGGACGAAGCGATTGACAACCCCGCGCTGAGCACCATCACCGAAGAACGGCGCCGCTCCTACCGAGCCCACACCGTCCCTGCCTTTGGGCTCCGCTGGAAGCTTCGGCTCCAGCCCCGCTTGGGGATCGCTCATCCCATCACGCCCACGCAGATGCTCTACTTCAACTACGGCCACTTCACCAAGCTGCCCCGTCCGCAGTACATCTACGCCAAGCTCTCCCCTGCAGCAGCTCGCTCGTCATACCAGCGCTTCGGCAACCCCGACCTCAACCCAGAGACCAGCATCGCCTATGAGCTGGGACTGCGGAACCAACTGACCACCGATGACGTCCTCAGCATCGCCCTCTTCTACCGCGACATCTTCGGCTACGTCCAGACCCGCCCCGTACGCACGGACAACCCTCGATTCGCTGGCGGACGCTTCATTACCTACGTCAATGCCGACTACGCCCGTGCTCGAGGGGTCGAGGTGGAGTACCGCAAGCGCATCGGACGCTGGCTGGAGCTGAGCGCTATGCTCGGCTATAGCTCTGTGACGGGCAAGAGTAGCTCTGCTGACCAAGGATTGCTGATTGCCCGAGGGCTTATCCCTGACCGGCTCACTGAAGACCCAATGCCTTGGGACCGGCCGTGGGACTTCCAGCTCAACCTCTGGGTACAGTCCCCGGAGGGCTCCCCTCCGCTAGGGCTCAGCATCCTGGAGGGGTGGCGCCTCTGGACGCGGTTCGTACTCCGATCAGGGCGCCGTTACACCCCTGCAGTGCCGGTCATCGACCCTACTACGGGCACCCAGCGCCGGCTCCCAAACGGACGCCCGCTCTACGAACTGGACGAAGAGCGCCCTTACAGTGCCCTCGCCCAGACCTACCGATGGTGGGAACTTGCTCTCAGCCGTGACCTCCGCATCGCCTTAGCCACTCTACGTCTGCGAGTGGAAGTGCTGAACCCGCTGGACTGGAAGAACCCTGCGATCGTCAATCCCGTCACCGGTCGGGCGTACGAGTACGGCGATCCGACACCTCCGACGTGGAATGACCCACTCTATCCCGACCTCCAGCCGCCGCTGGAGCCCTATCCGTTCAACCCTGCCCGTTACGAGCAGCGGCGGAGCCTGCGGATTGGCATGGAACTCATTTGGGAGTAGGCCGGCATGGACCAACGCAAGCAGCAGGCCACCTCGTGGCGAAGGGCCATGTGGCTGAGCACCGCCGCGAATGGGCTGAGTTCACTGAGCTTCCTTGTCGCTTACCTCCTCTCGGGCAACTTCTGGCTCTTGGTGCCCAGCGGTATCTTCGCAGTCGCTGGGGCTGCACTCTTCCTCGTTTGGAGTCGTCTCGGACACCGCCTCTCCAACAGCGAGTAGAGGCATGGAGTTCTACCCCCTACGTTCCGGACTGCAGTGGAGTGTCGCCGTAGACCAAGCATCCGAGCCAGTGCTGACGGCATACGACCCTCTGGAGTATACGCCCCAGCCGTTCGCCGTCCCGTTAGAGGCGCATCCCGTCATAGCGGCACTGGCAGAGAGTCAGTCGTGGGAGGAGCTCTGGCAGCATCTGGCTGCAGCCGGGGTCCGAAACTCCCCAACCCATCAGCGAATCGTCACCGACTTCGTGCAGCAGTTAGACTCCGTCTATGCCCTGCAGAGTCCCCGCTTCGACCAGCGCCGCCGAGCTTGGGAAGCGGAATACCGCAGTTACCCTATCCGAACGGCTGCACTGGCCGGCATCTGCTACCCTGAAGCTGCTCCCGAAATCGCTGCTCTGCTGGACTCTAGCCTCCAATCCGCCCCAATTGTAGAGGTTCCGGCAGCGCTGCCCATCGCCGCTGTTATCCCCCACATCGACCTGCGAGTAGGAATCAGCAGCTACGCGGCGGCGTATCAGGTACTCCAGCAGCTCCAACCCGAGCTTGTCGTCGTGTTGGGCACCTCACACTACGGCTGGCATGCCCCGTTTATCGTCACGGAGAAGGATTTCCAGACGCCACTAGGGACGATGCCGACAGCCCGCTCGCTGGTCCGGCAGTTCGTAGAAGCTTGTCCCGTCGGGGTGACCGATACCGACCTTGCTCATAAGCCCGAACACTCGCTAGAGTTCCAAGTTGTGTTCCTCCAGCATCTCTTCGGCAACGGGGTTGAGCTCTTCCCCGTACTGCTGACGTCCTTTGGCGACCTCATCCCACAGCGCCGCTCGCCAAGCACCGACAGCGTCCTGCGGTACGCCATCCGCACCCTCCGGGAGATCGTCGCATCATCGGGACGGCGTACACTCTGGATTGCTAGCGCCGACATGGCCCACGTTGGACGCAAATTCGGTGACGACGCCGATGCACACCTCCTACTCCCCGAAGTAGAACAGCACGACCGCGCCCTCATTGCCGCCATGTGCCGTGCTGATGCCGAGGGGTACTTCCAACTGATTGCTGCCGTTGAGGACCGATACCGTATCTGCGGGCTGTCACCGGTCTACACTCTCCTTGCCGCCCTGCAACCACGGTACGGCGTTCTGGCAGACTACCGTCAGTGGTACGAGCCAGAGACCCTCTCTGCTGTTACCTTCTCCAGCGTGCTCTACTACGGGTGAGCCGATATCTCCTTCTTCGAGGAGTCGCGATGAAGTCCTACCGCAAGGAGCTCTGGTTCAACACGCCCACGCGACGAGCTTTCATCAACATTACGCCTATGGTGGAGGAGTGCGTCCGAGAGAGCGGCATTCGCGAGGGCCTTGTACTCTGCAATGCCATGCACATCACCGCCAGCGTCTTCATCAACGACGATGAACCCGGCCTCCACGCCGACTTTGAGGCGTGGTTGGAGCAGCTTGCACCCGAGAAGCCGTATTCGCGGTATCGCCACAACGACACAGGCGAGACGAATGCTGACGCCCACCTCAAGCGCACCATCATGGGGCGTGAGGTCGTCGTCGCCATCACCGACGGACGCCTAGACCTGGGGCCATGGGAGCAAATCTTCTACGGCGAGTTCGATGGCCAACGCCCGAAGCGGGTCCTGGTCAAAATCATCGGTGAATGATGCTGTCGGCGGGCATCTGGATTGCGTGGAGCGGAGGGAAGGACAGTGCCCTCACGCTATTGCGGCTTCGTCAGCAGCGACAGCCAATTGCAGGTCTCATCAGTACCCTCATTGGCAACCCGTCCACCGTTGCCTTCCACGGAATCCTAGCATCCACACTCCTGCAGCAGGCGCAAGCACTGGGTCTCCCACTCCAGCTCCTGCGTTTCCGGCAGCAGCCCACTAACGAACTCTATGCTCGTCGCTTTCGCACACTCTTGCGTAGTCTCGGCTGTCGAGCAATTGCCTTTGGGGACATCTTCCTGGAGGACGTACGACGGTACCGCGAGCAGATCCTAGCACCGCTGGCAGTGGAGCTACTCTTCCCGCTTTGGGGTGAACCGAGCGACCTGCTGGCTCGGGAGGTTCTCGAAGTCGGCATCCATGCTATTGTGACCTGTGTTGATTCCCGCCGCCTCGATCCCCAATGGCTAGGGCATTCGTACGACCAGGCCTTCCTGGATGCCCTACCGCCTTCGGTGGATCCCTGCGGGGAGCGAGGCGAATTCCATACGTGCGTCCTCTCCATGCCCGGCTTCAGCTCTTGCCTCACGCTCGTCTCCTGGAAGCCCACAGTATGGATAGAGCACTGGCACGGTTGGCTCATCCAGACAGAGTCTGCTCCCGCATGAACCGATGGCACTTCGAGTCTCCACATACCTCGCCGGACTCCGCAACTCTCCCATACCGAGAGCACACTTACGCGAGGCCGCCCGGTTCGTACTCCAGCAGGAAGGTGTCAGCACAGCTACTGTCCGTATCGTCTTAGCCGACGACCAGACCATCCAGGAGCTCAACCGACAGTACCTGCAGCACGACTACCCTACGGACGTGCTGACGTTCGTCTTGGCACCTGCGCCGCTGGAGGCCGAGATCTACATCGGCGTCCAGCAAGCGCAGCGACAGGCTGAAGAATACCGTGTTCCGCTCGCGGAAGAACTCATCCGTCTCAGTATCCACGGGACCCTACATGCCCTCGGGTACGACGACCAAACAGCATCCCAACGCCAGCACATGGAAGCGCAGCAAGAACGCTACCTCCGAACCTTCCTCAACGAAGTCCTCCCCAAGAGTGTCCCAGAACGACCGCCTTCGAAGAGCTCGGCAGCGCCGTCGTGAGCGCCTCTTAGGGGCCATCATCGCCTGGCTAGCTGAAATGCTGGATAACCCCTACGTTTTCCGCAACCACCGTCGCTTCGCTGCTTACGGGATCAATCGGATGGGACGTATGGGCTTCTCACAGGCAGAGGCGATACAAGCACTCTCGTGGCTCCCGCACTTACAGCATCACTCCTTAATTCTGCGACGTCCACCGACCCGAAAAGACAGCTTCCGACCCCTGTGCACCGAGGAGACTAGCCTGTTCTCCAGCGACAGCTTCCAGCACCTCATGCACATCTACTCGCTCCAGCTCCTCTCTGTCCACCAGCTGGAGCACCTCCTGAGCCACATCCGAGAAGAAGACCTAGCGCCCGTGGACACGGAAACCCTTCGGGAGCTACTCTACGAACTCTTCCCCACTTACTCCCCTCGTGGCACGCCTTTCTACGGTGCCCTTCCCAACTCTGAGCGCCCCCAATAGCTCACCCTACAACCCGCAAGTTATCCTGTGCTGTCGTACGGGAAACCAGACTCAGACTCCACAGCTCCACGACAGCACGGTAGACTTGCTCCACGGGGATCGCCCACACAGTCGCCGGCGGTTGTTCTACTGGGGGCGTTAGGATAATTGCGTGCCCTGCGTATGGCCCCCAGCGTCGGGGATGGTGTGGCGGCTCTAGCGAGTAGAGGCCAACGACTGGTACTCCAAGCGCCGCCGCGATGTGCAGAGCTCCTGTAGAGTTGGCTACTACTACACGAGCTTGGGCCAAAAGGGCGATGAATTCGTGCGTATCTAA
This sequence comes from Candidatus Kapaibacterium sp., assembly GCA_025059875.1. Taxonomy (NCBI): domain Bacteria; kingdom Pseudomonadati; phylum Bacteroidota; class Eximiradiia; order Eximiradiales; family Kapaibacteriaceae (SeqCode); genus Kapaibacterium (SeqCode); species Kapaibacterium sp. (SeqCode). The sequence goes on along the minus strand of JANXCT010000011.1, from coordinate 832 downwards.
CGCCCCGAAGAGCAGACGGGCCTTGGGATACGACCGCTGAATGGCCTGCGCTATCCCCGCCTCTGCAGCAGTTCCAGTGAAGACACACGGAATGCCCTCCTCCTCAAGCTGCCGAGCCAATACAGAAAAGGACGAAGCCCCCCATCGAGGGGCTGAACCACGCCCTCCGGGATGCAGCACCACGAATTCCCGAGTCCGTAGCCCGTAGCGTCTCAGGAGCTGAGACACTTGCTGAAACGCCTTTTCCTCCACCCGAGGTGCCGCCAACCGCACGGATACTGCCTTCCCCGCAGCATAGGCGACCATCTGCACGTTGTACTCCGCCTCATGGCGTTCTGCAGTCCTACGGTGCTCGTACACACGATGGGTGAATAGCCACGAGTACCACCGGTAACCGCTACCCACCCGATAAGGGACCCCAGCCCGCCGAGCTGCTCGAGCCTCTGAGAAGAGCGGGCGAGGGAAGAAGAGCACTTCGGGTCTCCAGTTCCGCAGAGCTTGATAGAGCTCGGCGGTGCTCTCCACGAATACGGCTGTCACTCCAAGGGCGTCATCTACCAGAGGAGCCGTGCGAGGATGGGCGAAGACAATGACGTGGGTCTCAGGCCGGAGCTCACGAATGGCAAGTGCCATCGGCAACGTCAGCACCATATCACCTATGTGGTCCGTGCGGACGATGCCGAGCCGCCGGCTCTGCCAAAAGGCCTCGTGGAGCTGCCTCCACGTTGGTGGCCCTACCCCTTGCCCTGCTCTCATCCTAAAACAGAAACCGGCGGCAGTCCTTTCGGGACTGCGCCGGTGACGCTCTCCCTCACTCCTACCTCACTACCCG
>JANXCT010000010.1 GCA_025059875.1 Candidatus Kapaibacterium sp. | reverse complement strand
CACTGGTACTGCGGCTGGTACGTCGGCGGCGCCCCCACAACCTCCGCCTCCACACTCAGCTCCGCCCGACCACCGAGGGCAGTGGCAACAGTGTCGGGCGCTGCCGTAAACTGGACATCGCCTAGTACGAAGACCACAGCCGGGTCCGTGGGGAGTTGCTCCGTACCGCAGGTACCGAAGAGTACGCACCGGTATCGCCCGGACGAAGAATACTGCAGGTTGCTGAGTCGAAGCTGCCCCTGCGTTGCACCAGGGATGTCTTGCCATCCTGCAGGGGTCTCCCGCTGCCACTGGTAGCCGAAGATGGTCCCGTTGGCAAGGACCCCCAGCACAACCTCTCCGCCTACGCATGCAAACTGTGACTCAGGCTGCTGCGTGATTTCAATCGGCGACCACACAATGAGAATGCTCAGGTTGGACAGCACGGGAGTTGCACCACTGTTGCCTGTAACCAGGCAGGCGTATGCACCTTCGTCAGTTGGCTTTGTGTTTTGGATAGACAGCGTTGGGGTTGTAGTGCCGAAGAAACGGCCATCGTATCCCTCAGGGATTGGCGCGCCATTCCGTAGCCACTGGTAGGAGAGGCGTGCGTTGAAGGTGGCAGTAGCCTGGATACGGAGCGTCGTGGAGGTTCCCAGGCAGCCTCGCGTCGTGTCCACAGGCTGTTGTGTAATTGTGATGACAGGGATCACCTCATCGGCACCCATGTACCAGACACGCCGGCCCTCGCCGTCAATGTCAACGGGCACATCGGCATTCTGCGGTACACCCGTGTACAAAGGCTCATCCACCTGCGTCAAGTGCAGGTCGGTACCTGATGCCCAGGGAACAGGTTTGGATATCGAATTCGCATCATAATTGGTGGCAGTTCGCCAGTCAGCGAGAGTTTGCCGATTGCTGCCCCCGAACCACCCAATTGGACCACTGACGCTGTAGAGGTTGTTGTAGTTGCACGCGCTGGGGCTGGCAGCAAAGGCGCTGTTGGCCCAGATCGCCCAGCCTGTCCCGCTGTTGATGAAGATGTTGTGCGTAACCCGCAGGCTGCTCCCAGCAGCGCTGTAGAAGGCTGCAGAGCTGGCGTTCGTGCTGCGCACGTTGACGCTGTTGTGCACGATAGCGATATTCGAGCGCGAGCGTATGTCTATGCCACGGGACAGGTTCGCTGTGTTGTTCCCGATCTCGATGAAGTTGTTCACGATACGCGCCGTGGCAGCAACAGAACTGTAGAACGAGTTGACGAGCACTCCGCTGCCGCCAGGCATGCCCCACATGTGGTTGCGTTCCACCGTGATAGCGTTGTCGTTGAACAGGAAGTACAGGTAATATCCACCCGAGGCGATAGAGGTGGGTGACCCAATCAGTTGATTCCGTACCACAACAGGGGCGTCTAAATAGAGAGCATACAGTGCGCCAACGTAGAAGTCGCGGATAGTGTTGCCCTCCAACCGCAGCCCTGTTGTCAGTGGGAACCACCAAGAACCGACAAAGACACCGACGCTGCCATTGCGAATCGTGTTGTTGCGCAGAACAAGGTTATTGTGGTTGTTCTCGTACGCGTAGACAACGGCGTCGGCCGTTGCCGTGCTCGTGGAGCTACGCCCGATGAGCTGGCACCCTTCAATAGTGACGTCGTCGCAGCCAGCTCCCAAGCTGGAGCTGGTAGAAGTCAGCCAGATGACGCGCCCGAACGACGCTCCCGTATTTTGGATTGTTAGGTTGCGCAGCACGACGTGTTTGAGCTCGTTCAAGCGCACGACGAAGTTATCCAGCGACGAAGTAGCAGCGTATCGCAGCGTAACGCTGGCAGCATTGCCAGACTCGGACTCGAAGGTAATCCGGCGCGTTGGAAGCCCAGCGCCTGGTATTGTGGCGTTGAGGTTCAACTGCTCTGTGTAGACTCCACTACGGACGCGGAAGGTGACCGTGTCCAGGACACCGCCGATATGGAGGTAGTTGGCAGCCGCCGTAAAGCTGGGGAAATCGGGGCTTGTGCCGCCAATGGTATAGGCACCCGCCAGGGCTGGCGCACGCTGAGCAGTGAGGGCATTGTTGGAAGCGTCCTCATCGGTTAGCCCGTTGACGGCAGTGATGCTGAACTGCAGGTTCACGATCGTCCGGGGTGCGAAGTTGAGTGTGCCCAGGGTAAGCGTCGTAACAGCGTCTGAGCTCAGTGTTCCAGTCCACGTCTGCGGGGACTGCGGCGTCCCGTCCACAGACCATGCAACGGTAATGCTGGTGATAGGTTGCCGTCCAAAGTTCTGTAGGCGGATTGTCACGCCTTGGTTGCCCGAAGCAAAGGGTGGCTGTGGGTTGGCAAGCCCTACAATCCCGGCATCCAAGTTAGGACGCACACGCATGGTGGCCAAGAACCCTGCTGCGTAGTAGTAGCAGCCAGAGGTGTAACTGTCATTATTAATGCTGATGTTGCCAAAGGTGAGAGGCGTGCTCAAGAAATACCCAGTAATAGCCGCCTCTCGACGTGGGCGGGAGACACGTAGGTGGTAAAGAATATCGGTGCTGTTACCCGTAGCTGCTACGCCGAAGTCGGCTGTGCCATCGCTTTGCCACACCAAGATGAAGACGTCGGGGGTTGCGCTCACCGAGATTGTGGAGCTTCCGAAGGTGAAGCTGCCGTAGTGGTAACCACCCAGGTAGATGTTCCCCCTATTGTCAACGTCGATGCCATAGCCATACGTAGAGACGGTACCACCGACGATGCTCCCCCATTGCGCAACCCCATTGGTGTTGAAGCGGACGGCAAAGGCTTGAGCAGTAGTAGTGCCACGGCTAATCGTGATCGTCCCTCCACCACTCCCGGCAGCAGAGATAGCATACGCGGGGTTAGAAGTGGTATAGCCTGTCAGAAACGAGTTGCCCGAAGCGTCAGTGGACATATCGTACAAGATTTCTGTACTGGAGCCGACCATAGCGTTAGCTACCCAGAGAGCGGTGCCGCTGGGGTTGAATTTCGCCAGAAAGATCTCAGGAGTGGCGTAGGCGACGGACAGAGACATTGCAGTTGAGCCTACATAGATGGGGTTGCTGTAGTAGTAGCCCGATACATAGACGTTGCCGCTCTGGTCTACCCCGACGCCATATCCATACTCCGAGGAGCTCCCACCAATAGCTCGTGCCCACTGGAAGACTCCGTTGGTGTTATAGACAGCGACGAAGGCTTCTACACCGCTTCCCACGGCCGGGAGGGTAGTGCCTGTAGTGGAACCGGCAGAGAAGAACGTGGTTGAGCTACTGAAATAGCCAGTGAGATAGCTGTTTCCGTTGGCATCTACAGCAAGGTTGTAGACGATGTCCGTCGAAGTCCCCGCCATACGAGCAGCCCACAGGACATTGCCGTTGGCGTCGTACTTGACCAGGAAGACATCAGGTGTCGTTGCTGCCGCTAACGACCAGCTTCCGAAAACAGCAGGATTGCTGTAGTAGTACCCTGTAACGTAGACGTTCCCATTGGCGTCAACCCCAATGCCGTAACCGTAGTCACTACCGGTGCCACCACCAACCCGGACCCACTGCAGGACCCCGGTAGGACTGTATTTAGCCACAAACATGTCCACATGAGCGCCGAAATTGTAGGTGTAGTATGTCACGCCTTCGGCGGTGAAGTAGTAGTAGAAGTACCCCGTCACGTAGACGTTGCCTTGGGCATCGGAGGCGACCCGCATGGGGTACACATAGTAGTCATAGCAAGCACCACCAATTCGGCGCGCCCAGAGCCAGGACTGCGCTGATGCAGGGAGATGGAGTAGGACCAACGATGCCAAAGAGGTCAGCACCAAGAGAGCCCGCTGTAGCATTATGGCCTCATCTACTATCTATGGGACATGCACACTGACGCTACACGCGCGCAAATATACACAATCGGGCAGACATCCGACAGCCATAAGGTGGCTTGCAGGGAGTTCCCGGCTGACGGCAGCGCTACTTGAAAAGCCTGTAGTTTTGTTTGAGGAGGTCGACAGATGTTGCGAGATGGTCGGGTTTGGCTACGACGTTCATCGGCTGGTGGACGGAGGCAAGTTGGTCATTGGTGGAGTAGAGATCCCTTCGCCGAAGGGAGTGCTGGCTCATAGCGATGGGGATGTCTTGCTTCACGCCCTCTGCGACGCCCTCTTGGGAGCTGCCGGTCTGGGAGACATTGGGGAGCACTTCCCGGATTCGGACCCAGCGTACCGGGGCGTCTCCAGCCGCGTCTTCGTTGAGCGGGTAGTTGGGCTGCTTGCGGAGCAGGGCTACCGAGTCGTGAATGTTGATGTAACGGTGGTGCTACAGCAGCCGAAGATTGCTCCCTATCGGGAGGCGATGCGACATACGATCGCAGAGCTGTGCCGGATACCGGTAGAGCGGGTGTCGGTGAAGGCAACGACCCCAGAGCACCTTGGGTTCGTCGGACGGGAAGAAGGGATTGCAGCGTTCTGCGTATGCGAAATCCAATCGGTCTCGTAGGCTTCCTCTTGCTCGGCGGTTGTGGAATCTGGCAGACACCAGTGGGAGAACTTCGGCTCGAGGCTGAAGGCGCTGGGGATGACGCAGTGGTGGCCGTTGTACAGGGAGCCGACACTGTCTGGGCAAGCATAACGACTGTCGGGAGTGAGGCTTGGGGGATTCCCCATGCTACGCAGCTAACCTTGCTTCGAGCGCGGCACGATGGGGTTGCTGCCAGGCTACCGGGGCGGTGTTGGGCGGTGGTTGGCGATTCTTTGGTCTGGGTACTGATTGATGATGGACGGCGGTTCGAGTGGATCGGAGTGGATGCTCAAGGGAATGAGCGGGTCCGACTAGCAGCGAGGGGAGGACCAGAGGGAGCCGAGGGGGGTATACCCGTTATAGGCGTAGGATGGTGGCTCTTTGCCGGCCGGCAGGGTGTATGGACCTACGAACGTGAGCAGGATCAGTGGAAGAGGGTGGCAGACCAAGTAGCCTACGTTGCTGGAGACCCGATACAGGAACTGGCAGCGTGGGTGAGACGCGAAGGGATGCGGGGGGCACTGTACCGCGTGTGGCGTTCTGGCTCCCCTCTATGGCTGACGGCGGTGGAGCAGCCGGAGAGCGCCCAGGTGTGGATACTTCCAGATGGTCGGATAGCCCTTGCCGAGCAGCACTCGGAGAGGGAGACACGAGTGAGAGTATGGAGGGCCGATGGAGGCCTGGAGTCTGATAGGAGATTTCCAGCCCCCGTATCTCAGGTAGCTATCCTGGTGGACGGAGACGCAACCGTTCCAGTATGGCTGGATCAGCAGGATGCACAGTGGAGGTTGCGTCGCTTGGACAGAGAGAAGCCCATAGCAACTCTCCCTGCGGGTGGGGATGCAACTCTCCACAGTGCGTACGGATGGTGGTGGGTGGTGACCGGCGGAAGGCTCGTGGTTGGTGACCTTGGTGGAGTCCACGCTCAGGCAGAGGTAGACGGCTCCGTTCGTTTAGTGGCCAGTCTTGGCGCGAGTGCTCTCCTCGCTACAGGTCGGCGAATTCAGCTCTGGCGGCTCTCCGCAGTGCCGCTGGTGCGGAGGGCATTGGTCGGGCTTGGGTATGGCTTGGGAGTCGGAGGGGTTGCTCTTCTCTTTGGAATCGCTGGGTACCGGATCTGGCGAGCCGCGCTGCGACGTGCTGTCTTCCGCTTCTTGCAGCGTGGGATGGCTTCGAGTCCTTCCCGGATTGTTGAACTCCGGCCGAATCGCTACCGAGCTGACCCTTCGCTAGCGGTAAAGAGCCAGGTAGGTGGAGGACAACCCAAGTCCGTGGAGGACCATAGAGACAATCTCCCCTTCGGAAGACCCGTAGAGCGGCCGGCTGCTGCACAGCTCAGATTGGAGCGGTTGGGCCAGCAGTGGTGGCTGCATGTTCCTCTTGGAGCCCGCTGGGAGTGGCAACTCGAGCTGACTCAGCTCTTGGAGGAGCAGCAGATTCGGCTGGCAGGGGTCTTGGCCCATGAACTCTATGGGGAGCTTAATTGGCTAGACAGGGCTTTCAAGGAGGGTGACAGGGAGAGGATGGGCCAGGTACTTCGGCGGTTGCGTTCTCGGATTGAGAGTGCGCGTAGTCTGGCCCGGTCTGCTCCGGCCCAGGCATGGACTGAGGTGAGGGATTTGTGGGCACAGCTTTCGGAAGCCTACGGGGATCTCGTCAGTAGCGGAGTGCTTCGGCTCATCCAGCCTCCGTTTCCGCTGTTCCTTGAAGGAGATCGCCGGTGGCTCTTCCACGTGTTGGCCAACTTAGTGGAGAATGCGTGGAGGGCTGTCCGGGGAAAGGAGGATGCACAAATCATTGTGCTGGCCTCCCCGCAGTCGAGCTGGGTTCTGATAGAGTTATGCGACAACGGTCCGGGGATTGCGGAGGCTGTAGAGCCAGGATTGGGAATGCGCATTGTCCGGGAGCTGGTCGATGCCCAAGGTGGTAGGGTCGAGTGGGGCAACAATCCAGAGGGAGGAGCACGCGTCCGACTGTGGTTCCGCCGAAAGCAGAGCACTGCCCATGGCTGAGGTTGTCATGGCGGAGGAGCTGCGAGGACGGCGCCTGTTGGGTGTCGACTTTGGACTACGCCGTGTGGGGTGGGCTGTCTGCGATGAGCTTCACTTGAGCGTCACTCCCGGCGGGGTGTTGCGGTACGATCACCCTCGCTTCTGGGAGGAACTACAGCGGGTCGTGCAGACCGAGCGCGTTGCAGCCTTTGTTGTCGGGATGCCGGTCGGCGGCGAGGAGTCCCCGAGGACGCGCCCTGTCCTGGAGGCTCTCCGAGCGTTTGTCAAGCAATTGCGCCAGCGCTTTCCACAGCCGGTCTATGTCTACGATGAGACAGGCTCCACTCGGCGAGCGCAGGAAGCTATGAGGGTTTTGGGGATTTCGCGTAAGCGGCTCCGCCAGCGGGGGCAAAGTGACCGGCTGGCAGCAGCCTTGATCCTTTGGGATTTCCTGCAGGAGCTCCGCGCATGGGGTAAGGTACGATCGGAGGAGCTGTGAATGAGGCGGTGGGTTGTAAAGCTTTACCTGTGTGCTGCTGTCCTCTGGAGTGAGAGTGTCGCACAGCAAGACACAGAGTTGCTGGGGCGCTACTTCTTCGGACAGTTCGGCGAGGGATGGTTTGCAGAGCTCTACGCTCTGCCGGAAGGGGCTGATTCCATGCATGTTGTGGTGCTCGTGCGAGTTGCGTATGCCGTACTGCCGTTTGAGCAAGAGACCATCCGTGGGGGCTTTCGGGCCTTAGTGCAGTTGGGCACGGAGTTGTTGGACACTGTGGGGATTGTGCGCCGCCGGTTGGAAGTACGCGATACGCTCTGGGTGCAGCAGTACGAGGCGACACTGTCACGGGATTCCGCTTGGGTTCGCGCCATTGAGGTAGTAGTACCGGCCTCGGTACACCGTTGCCGCCTACAACTACTTCTGGCGCATCGTGAAGTCCGCCAGCAAGATCTTCCTGTCTCTCGGCAGCAGTGGAAGGCACCTCTGTTTGCAAGCACCTCGGAGCGAGAGCTCATTGCGCCGTTCGTGCTTGGCGGGGCTATTCCGTTTGGGGTCAACACGGTTCGGCTCCTCCTGTGGGATGCTCGGCTGCAGCCCGGGCAGTCGTACCGCTATCGCTGCCGACAGTTGCCTCCAGCAGGAGGCGAACGATGGTGGGACAGCACACCGGAACTCTCTGCAGGGCTTGTTGCGCAAGGTCCGGGGAGGTTAGAGCGGGTTGAGCATCCTCTCCCTCGGTACCGCGTGCGCTCCGATAGCGGGATTGGGGCTTGGATCGAGTCCCTCTTGACAACTGCGGAGCTGGTGCCTGGGCGTTACGAGCTCCTACTCTGGCGGGACGAGGAGCCAACGGACACGCTTCGGTGGGAGTTCCGAGTCGTCTGGGCAACGATGCCGCTGTCACTACGCCGGATTTCGTATGCAGTGCAGAGCATGTACTACCTGCTGACGAAGGAGGCGTGGTCACGGCTGCGCTCGGGATCGCAGCAGGAGCAGTGGCGAAAGATTTGGCAATACTGGAAACAGCGTGATCCTACGCCGGCAACGGCTTACAATGAGGCTATGGCCGTGTATTTCCGCCGAGTGGACTACGCCTACTTCGCCTTCCAGTCCGTTGTGGAGCCAGACGGTGCACAGACGGAGCGGGGGAAGATCTACATCCTCTACGGCCCTCCAACACACCTCCACCGGGAGCTCCTACCGGAGAGCCCTCCGCGAGAGCTGTGGACGTACGAGCGACTCCGGCAGCGTTTCCTCTTTGAACTACGGCCAGACGGACGCTGGCGGCTGGTCAGCATCGAGCGCCTGTAGCATAGAGGCTGCGGTAGTGATGGACATTCGGCTCGTTCCTCTCTCAGTCGAAGACCCCTCAGAGCGGCGCCAGTTCATCCGTCTTGCATGGCGCTTCTACCGGGACGATCCGAACTGGGTACCTCCGCTGAAGGCAGAGCAAAGCAAGCTGCTGGACCCACGCCGGAATCCTTTCTTCCACCATGCCCGTATGCACCTCTGGGTCGCGTGGCACGGAGCGGAACCCGTGGGGCGGATTGCAGCGATTGTCAATGAGCTCCACAATCAGCTCCACCAGGACGCTGTGGGATTCTTCGGCTTCTTCGAGTGTGTCCCTGATACAGGCGTTGCGCGTATCCTGATGGAAGCAGCGGCCGAATGGCTGCGACGCCAAGGGAAGACGAGCATCCGTGGACCTGTAAACCCTTCCATGAACGACGAGTGTGGACTACTCATAGACGGCTTCGACCGCCCTCCAGCGATCATGATGCCCTACAATCCGCCGTACTATGCCGAGCTGTTGGAGGCCTGCGGCCTCCAGAAGGCTAAGGACTTGCTTGCCTACCTCTTGACGGAGCAGTTCCTCTCCGAGAAGCTGCGGCGGGGGCAGCAGCTTGTGCGGGAGCGCTACAGAATTTGGGTGCGGGGCATGGACTTTCGCGATCGACGGCTCTTCCGACAGGACGTGGAGCGCATCAAGCTCATCTACAATCGTGCTTGGCAGCCAAATTGGGGCTTCGTCCGGTTGACGGATGCGGAGATGGAATTCTTGGTGGCTGGCCTTAGGCAGGTTGCAGACCCAGAGTTGGCACTGTTTGCCTTTCGAGGAGAGGAACCAATCGGCTTCGCTCTGGCTATCCCCGACATCAACCAAGTGCTCCGTTTCAACCGCTCAGGGAGCTTGCTTGGGGCACTCTGGCACCTTGCAACGAAGCGCAAGCGGATCGATGCTATGCGGATCATGGTCCTGGGCATCTTGCCAGAGTACCAGAACTTAGGGGCCGATGCCGTCCTCTACTATGAGTTGGGCATGCGGGGACTACGGAAGGGCATCCGGTTTGCCGAGGCCAGTTGGGTGCTGGAGGATAACTGGGCGATGCGCAATCCGCTGGAGAAGGCGTTGGGAGCACGGCTCTACAAGCGGTACCGCATCTACGAAATGCCCATCTGAGCTGCTGAGCCGATTCAACGGAGTCGGCGTCCGCGGACGAAGACCGCCTTGAGGGAGCTTGGAGGGGCTGTGTAGAGAAGTCGGCTGAAGAGCGCCTCTGGGGCTAAGCCTTGGAGAGTCACAGGAGGGACCCACGCAGATGCATCCGTGACGATGAAATCGGCTTCTTTGCCGGGGTCCAGAGAGCCGATCCGGTGCTCCAACCCTAGCGCTTGGGCTCCGCCGAGTGTAGCGAGCCAGAGGGCTTCCTCTGGCGTAATCTCTGTCGGGATCTCTTCAGGTGCTAAGAAGGTGCGTAGCTTTGCTATCTCGCAGGCATAGCGGGCCTCCTCCAGCACAGACAGCGAGTAGCCGGCTCCAACGTCAGTACCTAGCCCTACGCGAAAGCCCTCCCGGAGGTACCGGCGCAGTGGCATAATTCCACTCCGGAGGAACACGTTAGAGCGCGGGCAATGTGCGATGGCGCATCCGGCAGAGCGTAGGCGCGCCTGCTCGGACGGGGAGAGGTAGATACAGTGCGCGAAGATCGTTCGCGGCGTTAGGAGACCTGCAGCTTCGTAGATGGCCGTGTAGTCAGGAAAGTCTGGAAAGAGCTGGGCGATCCAGCGTAGTTCCTGAGGACTTTCCGCCAGGTGAGTCTGAAGCAGGAGCTGGTGCTGCTGAGCAAACCGAGAGCAGAGTTGGAGCAACTCAAGACTACAGCTGCCGGCGAAGCGTGGGGAAACGGCCAAGAAGAGCCGCCCATCATATCCGTGCCACTCACCAGCGATACGCTCTAGTGCCTGGAGAGCGTCGTCAGCAGGTGTGGAGAGCTCTACCGGTATGTTGCGGTCCATCAGCGTCTGACCCATGAACACACGTAGCCCGACGCGGGCGGCAGCAGTGAAGGCACGCGAGGTCGCTGCTACTGTTGGGGGACCGAAGGTGAGCAGGGTTGTAGTTCCGAACTCCAGGGCCGTTCGGAAGAAGGACTCGGCCTGCCGTTCGGCGAAGTCTGGGTCAGCATATTGGGCCTCCAGCGGGAAGATGAGCTCCCGGAGCCAAGTTAGCAGCTCGCCGCGATCCTGCCCCATTGCGGGATATTGCGGGAGGTGGGTATGTACGTCAACGAGGCCTGGGAGTAGAACGCTGTGAGGACCAAAGTCCACTGTGGGGGCTCCGGAGAAATGACGGCCAAGCTCTGCTGTTGGTGCGCGAGCAACGATGCTACCGTTAGAGGCCTCGACGATAAGGGCCCCGTCCCAGAGGCACTCTACTCGGCGCTGAGGAGTTGGATTCAAGAGCACACGCGCTCGGTACACCGTTACGGCCGCCATTGGGCCTCAGCATAGTGGAGCTTCAGTAGGCGAAGTCAACCCCGAGGGTGAGGCGGGTGACTGGCTGCAGGAGCTGGCGTTCCAGCTCTGCTAAGATCCGAGCGTTGCGGTACGGGTAGTAAGCTATACTGGACTGCTACCGACTGTTGCCGCAGTGGACGGTAGACAGAGCCCACGGGGGCGGTGACGAGATTAGCGAGAAACGCGACGGCATGCGGAAAGTTCGTGTAGTCAACTCCCAGGAGGCCACCGGCAAGCTCGTGCGCCTGGGTGTTATCGTAGCCGTAGAGGAGCTGCAGGAAGAGCTCAGTGTAATCCCACGGCATCCACCGCCAATCCAAGCCAACGCGGTAGCCTCGGATGAGCGTTCCTGCGGTGTCTGGCATCTCTCCGTAGAGCCCGAAGAGCCCTAACTTCAGCGGGAGTCTGATGTGGGCAAAGAAGACCTTGCGGTTGTCAGCATCAGCATCTTCGCCGATGTATTCTTCGATGCTGTTGCCGTTGACCGCTCCGACCGAAAGGTTCCAGGGTAGGCTCAGGTGACACCACGCTGGTACGTCAAGGGGAAGCGGCCGACGGTGTAGATGGCGTAGTCGCTACGCGTTAGTCGCAGTTCCCGTGGGAACATGAGGTCACAAGGCTGGAACTGCCCCAACTGCACACCCCACCCTTCCCATGGATGGAGGTGGACCCACGCGTCCTCGAAGAAAGGAGCTTCACCCTTCTCAAAGATGACGTAGGCGTAGAAGGAGGCAATGCGCCCAAGGGCCCCGCCTGTGAGGAACTTCACTGCCCATGGGGCCTTGAAGTCCTGCCGAACACGGCTCCCATCAGCACGTACTTCGGCCCATTGCTGGAAGCGGAAGCCCAGTGGGACACGATCGAACAGATTCAGGTGGTCGTCGCCTGTGTTAGGGACATAGGCCTTCTCCTGAAGGCCCTCGAAGATGTATCCACTGCCAGAGAACTGCTGGCCAAGGGCATTGAGCTTTGGGAAAGTGTGGTGGCAGGTAGCACATGAGAGCCCGTACTGGCGGGCAAAGGCCGGGATGGCTTCTGCAGTGTCATCTGAGCAGAGGAGCAGCCCTGCGATGAGAAGCAACCGTGCTGCTGAATGGGTCGGCATGGTAGCGGAGGTCACTGAATGACAGAGACCTCAACTCGGCGATTCTGGGCCCGAGCCTCTTCTGTGGTTCCCTGGACAAGGGGCCGACGCCGTCCCCAGCCTTTGGTTTCGATGCGCCGAGCATCTATCCCTTGCTTGACCAGGTAGTCTTTAACAGCATCGGCGCGTCGTTGGGATAGGCGGTCATTGTAGGCATCAGTTCCGACGTCGTCGGTGTGGCCTTCGATGAGAATGCGCACTGAGGGATACGCTTTGAGGAACTCTACCAATCGGTCCAGGTCTGGCAGGGACTCTTCCTTCAGCTCGGCCTTATCAAAGTCGAAGAAGACCAGCAGTCGAGTACGCCCGCGCTCGGCGGGAGTCAACAGGATGTCCTTCGTAATGGGGTTGACGGCGATGTCGCGTCCGACCTCAAAGCGCTCGCTGTAGAAGAGGTAGCCCTCTCGGGAGGCAGTGATGGAGTATGTCCGTCCTGCAGGGAGAGCAACGTAGTACTCGCCTGTCTCCTCGTCGCTATAGAGCTCAGCGATCTTTCGCCGCGTACGAAGGTCCGTAATCGTCATCGTTGCCCCAAGGGGCGCCTGAGTGGACGCATCACGGACCGTCCCTTGGACCATCAGCACAGGCTCTGGTGGATTCGGGTTGGGGACGACGAGGAAGACATCCAAATCCCCGGCAGAGGTTGCGCGGCTCAGGAGGGCAGCATTCTGGTCTGGCAGGGGGACGTAGAAATACTCGTCAGCAGGCGTATTGACCGGGGCAGCGAACTTCTCCGGCCTTCCGAAGCTTCCATCTGGCCCCATGCGGCTGACGAAAATGTCGAAGTTGCCGTCACGGTTGGAAGCGAAGTAGAGGGTGCGCCCGTCGGCTGCTAAAACGGGTGCCATATCGTCAGCAGAGGAGTTGAGTGTACGGAGTGCTACTGGCGCTGACCACCGATTCCCCTCGCGACGACACATCCAGAGGTCGGTGCCGCCACTGCCATCGGGCCGGTCGGAGGCGAAGATGAGTAGGGTCCCGTCGGCAGCAATGCAGGGCTGCGAGTCCCAGTGATTAGAGTTGACGGCCGCTCCGAGGTTAGCGACTTTCGTCCAGCGGTCGCCTGAACGGTATGCACTGTAGAGGTCCGTCCGTCCGCTGCCGCCGAGATCATGCTGGAAGGCAGCGAAGAGGAGGAGGTTCCCGTCCATCGTCAGAGTTGCACCTCCAACGTGGGTAGCGTCGCTGACTTCTCCACCGATTCGCCGAGGTGACCCCCAACGGTCTCCCTGCCGTTCCGCAACGTAGAGGCGCTGCCGCCCACCACCACGGCTGGAGGTTAGGTAGACTTCACGTCCCCCTCGAGCAATGCTGGTAACGAAGTCGTCCGCTGATGAGTTGAGGGCATCTACTGGCGTGACCTGGACAGCGGACCCCTTCGGGCGAGCCTGAATCTGTGCCCACAGTACGAGGCTATTCCCAACTACCAACGCTACAGCGGCGATGATTGCAGGCATTGCATACTTGTAGTTCGGGTGTTACAGACCAAACCAGAGCCCTACGAGGAGTTGGAGAGAGTGCTGGGAAGCATCACGCCCAATCACGTCAACAATCCCTTCGCTTCGCTTCCAAGAGTCTCGAGAGCGAACATCTTCACGAAAGCTAGACAAGAGCTGGAATTGCACCCGGGGAACCAGCCACAACTTGTACCCCAGCATGATTCGGTACCCGGCTCCTAGCTCTAGGCCGATCCGTGAGCTCTTCATAGGAGGCGTATTCCATTCGGATGTGATCTCCAAAGTCCGGTAGAGCCTGCCATCCGCTGGATTGACAAAGCCACAGTTTCCCGCTGGGTCATCGACAGAGTACTTTTCCTTCTGCTGGTTAGTCCGGTGGAAGTGGGCGGTGACTCCGCCGCTAAGCCAGAGTTGTGGGGTGAGGTTGTAGCGGAGTCCAGCACCGAGGGTGATGTAGTGCACCACAAAGGTCCACTCGGCAGCGACAGGCACTTCCCTAATAGCACCGGTGAGAAAGTCTATGCAGTCTGCTTCACCGGTGCCAGAATTCCCCCACTGTTTGATGTCATACCCAGCACGGACGACAAGCCCTAGCTGTGGGGTCAGTCCTATGTCCGCGCCCACATTGAAAGTTGGCGAGAAACCGCTCCCACTTCTGAAGAGTCGTGATGGGGTGTTTGTGGGCTCGAAAGGCGAGTACCGCAAGACTTGTGAGGCCATGTTCCAGTTCCCCCCGGCTTCAATGCCGAGCAGTACAGGTAAGGTGGGCTCTTCCCATGGCGCTACAACGGGCGCACCTCGAGGACGTAGGATGTCCTCTTGGGCTACTACTGCTGCAGACTCAAGGAGTACCAGTAGGCAGAGGGTCGCTGCAAAGGCGGGTGCCATGGAGACAGCCTTTAGATTGGTACACAAACAGCGCGAGGGCTTCGCAAATTTATGCACCAGCCCCTGCAAGGGCGTGTGTAATTTTGAGGCGCGGAAAGAAGCCCATGGGAATTAGGACGTGCGCTGCACTGGTAGTAGCTACCTGTGTCGCCACAGCCGAGGCTCAAGAGGCGTGGCGAGTCTTCTTTCGGGATAAAGGGCCGGAGCCTTTTCGGCAGGGTAGCCCGCTGTATGAGCAGACCATCCAGTTGCTTTCTCCGCGGGCATTGCAGCGGAGAGCGAAGGTGAGACCGCAAGATTCGTTGGTCACGCTAGAGGATGCTCCCATCTACCAGCCGTACGTGGACAGCGTTCAGCGATGGGGGCGGGTTGGGCTGCGTCTCCGGTGGAAGAACTACGTCGTTGTGTGGACGGATTCTGCCGGGATTGAACGTATTCGGCGGTTGCCGTTCGTGAGAGCAGTGCAGCCAACCCGTGAGGTGCCGCTCGTACTGCCGCTTCCGGTACCGGGCGGCTCAGAGAGCTCCCAAGCTCCACTAGCTAACCAGCAGCTCGGAGACTGTGGAATGTTCCAGTACGGTCCCTCGTGGAACCAGCTCCAGATGCTGGCGGTCCCGGAGCTCCACCGAATGGGCATCACAGGCGATAGCGTCTGGATTGGGCTGCTGGATACAGGTTTCCGCTGGCGTGGGTATCCGGCATTTCCTCACCTAAAGGTTCGGGCAGAGTACGACTTCCTCTTCGGGGACACGCTAACCACCAACAAGCCCGGCGAGCATCCTCGGCAGGACATGCACGGTACGCTAGTGCTCTCCGTTGTGGGGGCTCTCTGGCGCGATACCCTCATTGGAGTTGCCCCGACAGCAACGTATGTGCTAGCGAAGACTGAGGATATTGCTGCAGAGCGGCATGTCGAGGAGGACGCTTATGCAGCAGCTTTGGAGTGGATGGAGGCTCTGGGGGTGGACGTTGTCTCTTCTTCCCTGGGCTACCGGGACTTTGACAGTACGGAGGTCTCGTACACGCCGGAGCAGCTAGATGGACGTACGACAATCGTGGCCCAAGCACTGGAGGCTGCGGCTCGGCGTGGAGTGATCTGTGTGACAGCAATGGGGAACGATGGGGAGCGTGGACTGGTCTCCCCGGCAGACGCCGATAGCGCCCTGGCCATAGCGGCCGTGGATAGCCTCTGGAATCGCGTGTGGTTTAGCTCTATAGGACGGTGGCGAAATGGGGTATTGCGCCCAAGTTTAGCAGCACAGGGACTTTCCGTTGTTGCGGCTGCGCCGGGAGAGACCACGGCCGTGCGAGCCTCGGGAACCTCGATGGCAACCCCTCTTGTAGCGGGTAGTGTTGCTCTGTTAGTCGCGGCGCGGCCGGATCTGCCTCCGTGGAGGATACGGCAAGCGCTGCTGCAGACGGCCTCCAACGCTACTCAGCCCGATACGCTGCTGGGTTACGGTGTCCCCAATGTCTGGCGTGCTCTCCAAGCTCTCGGTGGTGCAGTAGGCCCACCAGCAGTGTGGAGACGTGCATCGGGGAGCGTGCGAGTTGCCAGCTATGCGCTCGTTCCCTTTTCCCTCTTCTCCGCGTCGTTGCAGCTAGCATCGAGGCCCGGAGGAGAGACCGTGGGGAGCATTCCTCTCTCCGCTTGGGGGAGGGAGCGAGTGCTGTTCTACGGAGACCTGCCTGCTGCTCTCGTGGAAGGCCGGGAGACGCTATGGGTGCGGGTGATAGTACGGAGCGCCGCTGGAGATGAACTCGTTGGGCGATGGTACGCTGTGACACGGCTGCCGACGGTGCCGTGTGGTATGTGGCTCCCCGATGCCGTCCGAGTCCAGGAAGTAGTTGCGGGACCTCCTGCACTCCGTATCTTTCCAACGCCTGCGGCTCGTGGAGCCGAATGCTACGCTGATCTCCCGGAGCTCTTGCCAGGGACAGGTTCTCCACTGCAGCGAATCCAACTGTGGGATGGGCTCGGGCGCCGAGTGTGGGAATATCAGCTACCGGCCGACCGCTTATGGAGCTCGATGGGACAACGCTGGACAGCAAGGCTTCCTACGGAGCAGCTTGCTCCTGGGACGTACTGGTTAGAAGCGCTCTACGGGGTAGGGACGGCCGAGTGCTTGGTGGCTCCTCTTGTGATCTATTGACGCGAATGCGTGTGCAACGGGTGGGAGAACTCCGATGCCGACGGTGCTCATCACTGGTGCAAGTGGGAACGCTGGACAGCAAGTGACGGCGCACTTCCTGGAGCGGGGATGGTCTGTCCATGCCCATTGTCACACTCCGGAAGGTGTCGAGCGACTCCGCCAAACCCTCCCCACAGGACTTCAACAGCGCTTGAGCATTGCCATTGGGGACCTGGCTCAGCAGGAGGCCGTCGAGGCCTACTTCTCTGCGGCACCACGTCCGGTCCATGCGGTGGTGCATTTAGTTGGAGGCATTCGGGCTGGGATGCTGCTGGAGGAGACTCCGCCGGAGGTGCTCGCAGAGATGCTGCAGCTCAACGTCACGACGACTTTCCTGGTACTCCGAGCCGCCCTCCCGCTACTCCGAGAGACCAAGGGCGCAATCGTGACAGTAGCGGCAAAGGCTGCTCTCCGTCCGGAAGAGCGGAAGGCTGCATACGCTGCTGCCAAGGCCGCTGTCATTGCTCTGACGCAGGCTGCTGCTGAAGAGGGGCGTCCGTACGGCGTACGGGCTAACGTTGTAGTTCCTTCTATCCTGCGCACACCGGCGAACTTGGAGTGGGCTCGTGGCGGGGAGGAGGAGCGGTGGCTTTCCCTTGAGGAGTTTGCTGCCGCAATCTTCATGCTCTGCTCCGAAGAGGGGCGAGCCATCACGGGCGCGGTTATTCCTATGTACGGCGGAATCCCAGCGTGAGGGTAGCGATGGAGGCCGTTGCTGTCATCATGGCTGGGGGCAGCGGGGAGCGGTTCTGGCCTTTGAGCCGGCAGCAGCGCCCGAAGCAGCTCCTACGCTTGACTCCGTCAGGGCGGATGCTGGTGGAAGAGACTGTGGAACGCCTCCGGGGAGTCCTCCCGCTGGAGAACGTCTATGTTCTAACCTCCGCTCCGCTGCAGAGCCTCCTACGGCGCGCCCTGCCGCAGATTCCGCCAGCAAACGTCATTGCAGAGCCGATGCGACGCAATACGGCCGCCTGTATACTCTTGGCTGCAGCCGTCGTTGCAGAGCGCTTCGGAGAGGGTGCCCCTGTCGTCGTGGCAGCCTTTCCGTCGGACCATCTCGTGGAGCCTGTGGAGGAGTTTCAACGGTGTCTGAGGAAAGCGCTCGCCCGGGCTGGGCAGGGAAGAGAGCTCGTAACGATTGGTATTCCGCCGACACGACCGGAGACGGGATACGGCTACATAGAAGTGGATGCGCTGCTAGAGGATGCTGAAGGAATCTCGGTCTACAGCGCCCGGCGCTTCCGAGAGAAACCCAGCCGAGAGGTGGCAGAGGAGTTCGTCCAGAGCGGCTCGTTCCTGTGGAACAGCGGGATGTTCTTCTGGCGGCTGGATGTGCTGTTGCACTCGTTCCGTATCTATGCACCTCAGTTCTGGCAGCACTGGGAAGGTCTTCGACAGGTAGTCCGCTCGGTGTGGGGGCAGCCGGTTGAGGGGGCCTATCCAGGGCTGGGGGCTGTCTTCGCTGAGCTGCCGGATATCTCGGTTGACTACGCGATTGCGGAGCGAGCGGAGCGGATTGCAACTGTTCGCGCTACGTTCCGGTGGGACGATGTCGGTGCGTGGGACGCGTTGGAGCGGGTCCTGCAGCCAGATGCCCATGGGAATGTCGTCAACGGCGACGTCATCCTCTTGGAGTCGCAGGGCTGTATCGTGGTGGATGCCCGAACACAGCCGCAGCCCCTGGTGACGCTCTTGGGGCTGCGTGATAGCGTCGTCGTGCTCACGGACGATGCCGTGCTCTGCTGCGCCAAATCGCATGTCCAGCAGGTGCGGCAGCTTGTCAATTACCTACGGCAGCAGGGATACGAGGCGCTGCTCTGATGGCGCTCTTGGTGACCAACATTGGACAACTGGTCACCGTCCGGGCAGAGGGCGCACGGGTCAAGGTAGGGGAGGCCATGCAGGAACTGGGGATCGTGCACGATGCCGCTATGGTGGTGGAGGAGCGTATCCTTTGGGTTGGGCCCAAGACGGAGGCGTACTCGCTTAGGTCTACTGGGCTCCTCCAGTGGGAAGCAGAGTGGGACGTCGGGGGGCGAGTCGTCATTCCTGGCTTCGTCGATGCTCACACGCATATGGTCTTCTCTGGTTCTCGGGTCGAGGAGTATTCCCAGCGGCTGCGGGGAGCGACGTACGCTGAAATTGCCGCAGCGGGCGGCGGTATCATGACGACAGTGCGTACTGTCCGCGCCACTGGCGAGGAGGAATTGTTCCGCCAAGCTTCGGCACTCCTCTGGAGCGCACTCCAGCATGGCACGACGACTGCAGAGATCAAGAGCGGTTATGGGCTGACGACAGCCGACGAGCTGAAGCTCCTCCGCGTAATTCGCCGCTTGGCGCAAGAGCTCCCCCTTCGAATTGTGCCGACCTTCATGGGAGCTCATGCTTTCCCACCGGAGTACCGCAACTGTCGCTCCAAGTACATAGAGCTAATCTGCCAGGAGATGCTCCCTGCGGTTGCAGCAGAGGGATTAGCGGAGTACTGTGATGTCTTCGTGGACGAAGGGTACTTCACCCCGCAAGAGGCAGAGCGCATCCTACGAACGGCGCAGGACTACGGCCTGCGTCCACGCCTCCATGCTGATGAGCTGGCACCCGTTGGGGCTGCAGAACTGGCTGCGCGGGTAGGCGCTGTCTCGGCTGACCATCTGCTCCATGTCTCCGATGCGGGCATCGCCGCTCTCCGAAGTGCTGGGACCATCGCCGTTCTACTGCCTGGGACAGCATACACATTGCGGCTCCCATATGCACCTGCACGGAGGCTGATTGCGGCAGGTGTACCCGTTGCTCTAGCCACTGACTGCAACCCGGGCTCATGCTTCTGCGAGAACATGCAGGTAGTGCTCTCCTTGGCGTGCCAGTGCATGGGAATGCTGCCAGAGGAAGCCCTTGTGGCAGCAACGCTCAATGGGGCTGCCGCGTTAGAACGTTCGCACCTTCTGGGGAGCCTGGAGGTCGGCAAGTACGCTGATTTCCTCGTGTTGCGGCTCCAAGACGTTCGGGAGATGGTCTACCACTTCGGTGTCAACCACGTAGCCGAGGTCTGGATTGGGGGGCGCTGCGTGTGGAAGGCCTCGGCATGACACTGTAGCAGGGCTGCACGTCTGGAGCCGCAGAACGGGATGACGAACGGGCTGGTTGAAGGGGTCAAACAACGGGGCTGCTCCACCCTTGGTCGGGAGACCAGTCTATAGCAGGCAAATCGCCCCAAAGTCTCCGCTCCTAGAGGGATGCCCCGATAGTCCTAAGTTGGCTTGGCATAGCCTGTTAGGAAGCTACTCTGCTGTTGCTCGTGGGCTTGCCAGTACCCCTGCATGGTACCTGAAGAGGGGCTTGCCACCTGCGTCGGTGGACCGTTAGTTAATGTGGATTGGCCGAGCCCGTGGAGACAGCGTGCGATACTAGAGGCTTCGAGCTGACTGTGCCAAGTGATGCGGAATAGCTTGCGATCACAGGGATGGGTAGACGGAAGGTGCTATGTCTGCTCTTGTAGGAGTGTTGCTGTTGAGACCCTCGCTGACACCATGCTCGGTCGTAGTGGCCACTCCAGGGGAGGGGGATAATCGGTCGCGGGTGCACGGGTGCCAGGAGTTTCTGCATGCGGTGGGTGAGGGAAGCTCGGGCAGTTAAGTACAGGCGTTGCTTCTGGGAGATCGTGTCCTCAGTGGCTGTGGGAGTGCGGCCTTGGTTTTCGAC
Source organism: Candidatus Kapaibacterium sp. (assembly GCA_025059875.1). Lineage (NCBI taxonomy): Bacteria > Pseudomonadati > Bacteroidota > Eximiradiia > Eximiradiales > Kapaibacteriaceae (SeqCode) > Kapaibacterium (SeqCode) > Kapaibacterium sp. (SeqCode). The sequence goes on along the minus strand of JANXCT010000010.1, from coordinate 30,567 downwards.
CGTTGCCCTGGGTGGGGTGCGGCGGTTTGGTCGTGATGGCCGGAGGAATGCAACGGTGAGCCTCAGTGCTAAGGCGCTGGTGAGCTTTAGGCAGTGCAATGGGTGTACCGGACTTGTTATATTAGCACAGCAAGCAAGCGGCAGTTGTTGGACTCGGTCTAGGGGTGTAGCTAATGAAGCCAGCTTTCTGTGCCTTGGTTGCAATGGGTGCTGCTATCTGGCTGATGGGTACACCTTCGGCAGAAGGGTCTGTAGCAGTTCACAGCACGAAAACAGACGTTCAGCTCCTCCGTATTCCGTCGGGGATACCGCTATATCCCCTGAAAGAGCCCCGGGCGATACCTCTGAATGGTCAGAGGATGGAGCTCGTCGCCGAGCGGCGCGCAACCTTACTCCGCCGCCTGCCAGCACGGTCCCTCCAGAATCTTCCGGGTGTCAGAATTGCTAACACTACGTACGACTGGCAGACAAATTTCCTCATCAAGAACCGCATGGTCTGGTACGGTCCAGAGAACGTCCTGCAGCTCGTCTGGATGGCATCCTCTGACCAGCCTGATAGTGGCTTCCGGGATCGGGGAACGTACTACGCAGCGGTTGATCTTAGCAATCCGGAGAATCCCAGCGTTATCCCAACCCAGCGGGGTTGGACTCGAATCGAGGCAGTGCGAACGGGTTGGCCGGCAGCAGCAGCATTACCCGGAGGAGCGGTAGCCTTTATGTCTCATACACCGCTCAGGTTCGTGCGAAACCAAGGCCCCCTCGATGAAAGCTGGTCCGTCACTGATGTAGGGCCGGCTGGAAGTTTATGGCCATATCTGACGAGCACAGCAGAGGGGACACTGCACGTTGTCTACACGTACAATGCCGGCAACAACGCTGGGCAAGTCGCCTACCGGCGCTCCACTGACCAAGGTAGGACATGGAGCGACGAAGTCTTCCTCTCAGGGGGCGAAGCCCCACCAGCAATCCAGGGGGCGGACCACTACATTATTGAAGCCGGCGGTGGGCGACTACTCGTTGCCTATCTTTCAGTACCTTTAGAGACGGGGCCGACAATCATCCTCCGGCTCTCTGCGGATAATGGTGCCACGTGGTCACCACCAGTTCCCTTAGCGGCAGGACAGTTCCAGTTTGCTAGATACGAAGAGAGCACCATAGATACGACCGCAGGTGACACGACGATTCGGGTGACTGTCTTCCACACAGATACAATCCCGGGTGTTGACAACTACAGCTTCCTTGTTGACGATCGGGGCAGATGGCATGCGCTAGCAACGCTAGCAGCCTATTTCCTAAAGGGGCGGCATGTTGTAAGGCGGTTAGGTGCGCAAGTCATCGAAGACACGGTCTACTATGACTCTTTGAGGGTAGCAGGGGCATATCCCATGGGGGTGTATGGATTTGAGGGAGCAACCCAGGGAGTTCTGGTCCCGCTTCCCCCACCGGTCGTAGGGCGGGGCGGGCAAGTAGTACAGGTACGTCACACAATCGCAAGCGGCTACGTTGATCGCCTGAAACTTGGCATAGACGATCAGGGTCGACTTTATGCTGTCATGTCGGCTCCAAACGAAGGGGATACGATAGCTCCGGAAGACGAGCCTACAGCTGTCTACGGCTATGGACACATCTACTTGACTACGAAACTGAACGACACCACGTGGTCCCCACCGGTAAATCTCACTCCCAATGGGGTTGATTGTAGCTTCCCGACAGCTCCTCGGGGTGGCCCAGTAGGGTATGCTGTCATTGCCTACCAAGCGGGGGGCGTTCCCGGGTCGTTCGTGCAGGGGGCCCGGTGGCAGTCAGGGCAGGCAGATGACATCTACGTTATGACATATGCCCTCCCAACAGGCGTGAATGAAGAAGCGCACAGCGGTGGCGTTCAGTTCCGGGTCTACCCGAACCCAATAGTGAAAGCAGGACACATTCAGCTCATCCCCTCGTCCTCTGGATGGCTCTCGCTGGAGCTCTGCAGTCCGGTAGGTAGCCGAGTGAAGACTCTGTACGAGGGATGGGCAGAGGCGAACAAGCCCTACTCCTTCTTGCTCGACGCAGCCGAGTTGCCTTCTGGGGTCTACTACCTTCGGCTGCACCATTCGAGTGGCTCGGTTGTTCGGCAGCTAGTTGTGGTCCGGTAAATTTGCCGAGCCACAGATTGCGACCCATAGTCAAGTCTCACAGAGCGTGGGGGTGGAATGCGGCGCCTTGTGCTGTGGACAGTTGGACTCATGATCCCACTCAGCGTGACCTGGGCGGGTATCTATGGCGTCCTGGCGGGACGAGTAACGGACAAAGAGGGTAAACCTATCCCCGGAGCGACCGTCCGGATAGAGGGAACAACCCTTGGAGGATTTGCTCGCCCGGATGGGCGATTTAGCATTGTGAATGTGCCCGTCGGTACCTATACTGTCGTCATACGCGCCATTGGCTATCGGGAGGTGCGCTTACAGGTTCGAATCTCTGCAGACCAAACGACGGAGATCTCTGTACAGTTGGAGCCTGAGGCTGTGCGGGTACAGGAGGTGACAGTGGAGGCGAAGGCCCCACTAGTGGAGAAGTACGCCATAGGGACTCTACGGAATGTCACCTCTGAAGAGATTCGGAACATCCCGCGCCAGACAGTCCAACAAGTCGCGCTCCTTACCCCGGGTGTGCTGGCCGCAGGAAATGGCTTCATTGTCCGTGGCAGCCGAGCCATTGAGACCCAGATCCGGCTTGACGGGCTGGACATTGCTGACCAGTTCGTTGGGGCTTTTGGCAACGGTGGTTTCCGCTACTTCCCAACAGTGACCAATCTGGCAGTTGAAGAAGTGCAGGTACTAACGGGCAATTTCGCTGCTGAGTACGGCAATGCCTTGGGAGGTGTGGTCAACACGGTGACCAAGACTGGACGAACAGACCGTTATGAAGCGACCTTCCGCTTCTACACGGACGATATTGCCTTCCTCTACGGTTCGGCAAGGAATGGACTCCGGCGACTGCCTCGGAAGGAGTACAACTACGAACTGGCGTTTGGTGGACCCATTCCCTTGCTGAGCGGTTCGACCTTCTACTTAAGCGCACAGTATCTGACCAACCAATATCGGAATGCGGGTCTGGATGTGAAGGATCCCTGGGGTAACTCCTGGGGGCAGCTCCCGCAAGATCGGACGTGGATGCGCTCACTCAGTGCGCGGCTGAAGTTCGCCCTCACGAAAGACATCAGCCTGTTGGTGGGTGGCATGTTTGGGTTGACGGACTACGAGCGGCCATCGATCGGCTGGATGTACGCTCGGGATGAGGGCATAGTGAATGGAGAGTCCAACGGTGTCCAGGAATACTTCGCAAAGCGTGCGGTCATAGACCAGTTCGTTGGCAACGTCTTAGCCCGTGTCACCCACGCCTTGGGGCAGGCTACGTACTACGAGCTGACGGTCTCCAATACTTGGAACGTCAACGAAGTATCGCGCCGCTACTTAGCCTACGAGCCTGGCCGCGGATGGGTGAAGAACTACTTTGATCGTCCCCATTTCTTTGAAGGGTTCAGCCTCTGGTATCCGCAGGACCGTTATGTCGTGGAGGGTAACCAGCTGTTGCCGAGGGAGCTGCGGGGAGGGGTTGGGGATAAAGTCATTGACCACTACACGCTCCTTACTGGACAGACGGTGAGCGAAGATGGGTACCTCATCACTGTACGCCCGATTCGCCACCCGTGGACTGGATACGTGGAGGGAGGTAGCAACGCTACGAGCACCCGCAATCCGTACGGGTTGCAGGGCTTCTTCATTGCTGCCGGGAATGAGCGGGCTTTTGAGTTCAGGTACTCAGAGTACCTACAGGTAGACGGCTACATCACTAGCCGAGTGGAGGCAGGAGAAGTGGTGCACCTCCTCAAGGCGGGATTTGAAGCTAGATTCCTAACACTCCACCACCACTACAACAGCTTGCCGTGGGATGGGAACGCATTCTTTGACGTCTACACCGACCGCTGGGGTGGCAACATCTACGCTGAGAATCAACAGGTGTGGGAGCTAACGAGCAAACCGTACAAGCCCTACACGGTGGCTGCCTATATCCAGGACCAGTTCTCCTACCGAGGAATGATCCTGAATGTGGGGCTCCGACTGGATTACTTCCAGCCGAACGCGAAGTATCGTACCGAGAGCCAGCGCTTCATCCCAATTCAGGACCAGGCATACTTCGCCCCAGCAAAGGCAAAGCTGAATCTGAGTCCTCGAGTCTCTGTGAACTATCCAATCACGGAGCGCTCCACGTTCTCGGTCGCTTACGGTATCTTCCAGCAGATGCCTCAGCCGACGTTCCTGTATGACGCTCTGAATACCTTCCGCCTCCGCGGGAACCAAATCCTCGGCAACCCCAACCTGGGAACGCAGCGGAGCAATCAGTACCAGGTTTCCTATGCACATGCACTGACGGAGGACTTCGCAGTAGACGTGACGGCCTTCTACAAGGACATCTACAACCAGGTAGGGCTTCGCTATGTCCCGACTCTGCCAGATCCGTACTCGGAGTACACCGTTGCTGAGTACGGGAACGTTCGAGGGCTGGAGGTCCGACTCCGGCGCCGTCCGGTGGGGAACGTCGGATTTGACATCAACTATACCCTCTCCTACGCTCGTGGTACAGCCTCTGGGCCTACGACGCAGTACTGGCAAACCATCCTGGCAGGCGAAGACCCCTACACGGGCACGAAGACCTTCCCATTGACCGAGTACTACCTTGACTACGACCGTCGCCATGTGCTGAACTTCTCGCTCTCCTTCTTCCTCCGTGAAGGTGAGGGCCCATCCATTGCTGGGCTACGACCCTTTGAGAATACGACGCTGAACTTTACGGGGGTGTTTGCCACTGGGACTCCCTACACGAAGCGGGATCGCCAGGGGAATCAGGTGGGTGAGTACAATGGTGCACGGCAGCCGTCGGACTGGACTGTGGACTTACGGCTGCAGCGAGCAATTCCTCTTGGTTCTCTCTTTGGAGAGGCTTTCCGCAGCGCCACGTTGGAGCTGTACATCGATGTCTTCAACCTACTCAACACCACCCACCCGATTGCCGTCTACGAGCGTACCGGCAGTCCTGACTACGACGGAGAGAGCCTCAACCGGCAGTTAGGGGATTTCAGCGCGACGAACTGGTATCGAGACGCAGATCCAAACCGTCCCGAGACCATCAGTCCAGCACAGTACGACAGCTTTGGTCGGCGTCTTTACTCTCCGGATGCCGATTTCAATCGGGACGGGGTCGTGACGCAAGAAGAGAAGTACCAGAGCTATCTCCGGTGGGTGCGGGATACGGTGGCTCGACAGCTCAACTACCGTCTTCCCCGATCGGTCAATCTGGGCTTCCTGCTGCGCTTCTGAGACCAGGGAGCCTGCATGAGTGTAGCTTACGCTTGAGGGAGTCTGCTGTACCATAAGCGGGAGAATGGAGAGATGCGGTGGTGGCTGCCTGCTGTCTTCGGTGTCATCCTAGTGCTTTCTGCGGATGCGAGGACGGCCCGTGAGCACTACGGAGCAAAAGAGGGAGATATCCCACAACCCCAGCGGCTTGCTCAGGGAACGTTTGAGCAGCGGAGGAATCGTGTCAGCCGCATAGAATTCTACACCACGAACTACGGCATCTTCGGCCTCAACATTGCGGCAAACCGAGGCGGAGGGTTCTGGCCTCGGGGCTCGCAGAATCAGTACATCTTCGGTGGTGGGATCTGGTTCGGGGCTAAGAAGCGTGTCCGCGGTGAACTGCGGAAACTCGTAATTGTTTCCTATAACCCGAATTCTGGAGCCTCCTGGATGGTACCAGGCCGGGTAGCGGACGGCGACGAGTACAACGATGAGCTGAAAGACAAGTACCAGTTGTACTTCTCCACGGACTATGCGCCCGATGGTACTCCATTGCCAGAACAAGCGGGACAGCGGCCTCAGGGACCGAACTGGCCGCTTTGGATCACCTCCGAGCGTGAGACGCTGAAGGTCAATCGCTACTTTGGTGACTACATTGATGATTTGACGCTGCGTAACCTGCGAACCTATCCTCGGGGACCGGCCTTTATCTCGCAGGAGGATATCTGGTGTGTCTTCAAGGATACTGACCTGCGGCGGTACGAAGGGGGGGTTGCTGTGCGGCGCTCACAGGGGTATCCGTTGCGCGTGGACATTGAGCAGACTATCTACTCCTGGGGCTTCGGCGACTACGGCGACTTCATCTTCCTGAAGTACCTCATCATCAACCGTTCGCAGGATACGCTCTACGAGTGCTGGATGGCGCCAGCGATGGACTTTGACATTGGTCCAGCCGCTAACCCGGTCGCGATTGCCGGGAACGATCGAGTACGCTTCTACGACGAGGACCCGACCCTCAACCTGGCAATCCAGTGGAGCAATCCAGACCAGGGGGAGGCTGGAAAGGGGTTTGGATACTTGGGGATGACTTTCCTGGAGAGTCCAGCGGTAGATCCAGCCACAGGCTTCATTCGGAAAGACCGGCGCTTCTACCCGCTCTCGGAACAACTGGGGTTGGTGACGTTCCGGAACTGGGTTATCGAGAATGATCCCACAGGTGACGAGGAGCGGTATGACTTCATGGCTGCACGAATTCGGGATGGCGATCAAGGGCCTGGGGACAAGCGCTTCCTGATGGCGACAGGCCCATTCAACATGGCGCCTGGAGATACAGCCCGAGTCGTCGTTGGACTGATCTTGGCTGCGACTTCTACTGGACGGGATGCTACAGGATTTGGAGACCTCGATGAACTCGTCCGGAAGGTGCGGTTTGCCCAAGCAGTCTACGACGGCGGTTTCAAGGCCCCAATCCCTCCGGATAGGTCCAATCTCTCGTGGAGTCCTCTGAACAATGGTGTAGTGATCCGTTGGGATTCGACAGCTGAGTACACGTACGACGACAGTGAACGAGGATTGGACTTCTTGGGATATCGACTCTACCGTGCCCGCCGGCTAGACCTGGATTCGTTTGATGTGGACCACCGTTCCGCCGCATCGCGTGGACCCTTTGGATGGAAGGAGATTGCTCGGTGGGAGGTGCCCAATCCGTTCATCAAGAAGTCGGACCGTCCACTTCTGCCGGGGAGCCCCTATCCGCGGATAGACTCCCTGGTCTTCATATCGCAGCCTGATAGCTTTACAGTCCGCGTTGCCCGCGTGGGCTTTGGTGGGGAGCCATGGGGTGAATTTTGGCAGTCGCTGAATGCTGCCACCCGGAACCGGTACTTGACAGGTGAAGTCCAGATTAGCCGTGCCCTGACTGGGGGACGTGGCTTGGTGCGCCAAAGCTTCCCTAGCACAGAAGAGTTCCTCAACGCACTCTACGACTATATCCAGCAAGGGAAGGCAACGCTTGTCTTTCCAGACTTTGACGACGACCCAGTGCTACGGCAGCAGGTTCGGCAGACAATTGCCCGCTACATCGCTCGAATTACAAACAACCGGACATTCGTAGACGTCGGAGATGATGACCGAAGTGGCACCGTCGACGACAATCCGGATCCAGCTCGCACCGAGCGACTCTTCAACAATGTGGACTACTACTACCGGCTGCTGGCGTACGATGAAGGGGATGTTATCCAGCGCACTCCGAGTAAGCTCAACATCGGCGTAACGGGAGTCAACGTCTTGCAAGCCTTCCCGCGCCCAGCGCCAGCTAGCGAGCCAGCTACGATTACGATAACCTCCGAAGATCGGGACAAGTTGGGAGGCATCTACAACTTCCGCTTCCTCGTCCAGGATGAGCAACGGCTTCAGCAGCTCTTTGGTGGACACGAGTTGGAAGTCGAATTTCAGCCCTTGTGGTTCGGGACGCGGTTCTTTGCGCCTCAGGGAGCTGTCAACGGGATCTATGCCCGACAGGTCATTCTGCGCGACCTGACGGCTGGTACGGAATTGGGGCGCTACGTAGCCCTGTTTGAGCCGACTCAATGCCAGGGGACCGTCGTAGGACTGTTTTCGGAGTTTGCGGGAGTCTTTACTGGGGATACGACGCAGGGGATTGGTCGGCTTGACACCGTCAGCTACGTCCAGCGGACGGGAACCTTTCGCACGGATGCGGTATGCAACGCTCCTGACCAGTACATCTATGGCACCCTCGGCTTTGCCTTTGACTATGCCGTCCAACAGTGGGCTGGCCAGTACCGCCCATATCGGGCTGAGCGCCGAGCCGGATCAGATGTGGACGTTCCCGTGTATCCAGATCGCACTCAGGTGCAGCTCACCCAACCGGATCCAGCGACACAGCGATACGTCAGCTTCAACAACGGACCGGCGCGGTATCTGGTCGTCTTGGAGCCCGGAGGGACAGAGACGGTGACGATTACGTGGAATTCAGGACGGAATTCCAAGCAGGTGCAGGTGCCTTACTACAACGTGAAGGTCTACAACGCTGCCAGCTTTGAGCGGCTCGATCCAGTAACGGGTCGCCCTGTGCAGGTCTCCTATCCTGGTGAGCTGCCGAGGGTAGATCTTACTCTTTCGCGTGGTACGGGCCCTGATGCCCGTCAGGTCCCGATTGGGTCATATGGGTTTGCGGCTGTCCCGTGGGTCAACGGACGGAGCGCCGACGGGATTACCCAGCGCCGTGTCCAGTTAGGCGACTGGCTTCCCCAGCAGGGTCGGTACTACTTGTCGGTCATCAGTGATGGTGATACGATTGACTTCGTCCATGTCTTCGTGGCTTCCGGATGTCGGTTCCTCATCGACTTCGCCAACAAGCGAGGTTGGGGGGTGTCGCCACTCTCAGGTGTTGATAGGGCCCCAAGCCAGCCTACGCGCGATTTCCGTCCTGGTGATACGATTGTCTTTGAGACTACTGGTGGAGCGCTGGGCTTCCCGCTTCCCGGCGCCAAGATTCGCGCTCGAGTCAGCCAACCCTCGCCACCAGACAAGATCACAGACGCGATACTAGAGCAGCAGGTCAAGGTGGTCCCGAATCCCTACTACGTTGTCCACCAGGCCCAGCGGTCGCAGTACGATGCGAAGATCTTCTTCACTCGGTTGCCGGAGCGATGCACAATCCGAATCTACACCCTTAGTGGTGAGCTGGTCCGGACGCTGGAGTACGATGCCCGTACCGCACAGGAGCAAGGGCGCCTGGGGGTTGCTGTGTGGGACCTGCTGTCGGATAACCTGCAACGCGTAGCGAGCCAGGCCTTCGTTGCACACATCGAGACACCGAACGGTGCTAAGGCCGTGCTCCCCTTCAGCGTAGTTGTTGGTGGGATTCGGCAAGTACCAGAGTAAGCACGGAGAGAGATGCAGCCGAGAACTCTGTGGCAGAGCGCTATCATTGTGCTGCTTGGGGTGGCTAGTAGCAGTGCCCAGCTCTATGCGCCCTCAGCAGGCGAGTTCAAGAAGGTAGGAGCAGCGGGATCACAGTTCTTGAAGCTGCCCATAGGAGCTCGCGCTGTTGGGCTCGGCGGCAGTGCTGGAGCCGTCAATGATTTGACAGCCATCTACTGGAATCCAGCCGGCGTCGGGGACATTACGGGCATCAGCGGCCACTTCTCCCATACGCAGTGGTTCGGAGGGTTTTCGCACAACTTCGCAGCAGTAGCAGTGCCATTGGGGGAGAATTTCCGGCTCGCCGGTAGTTTCATTAGCTTCGCCAGCGGTGATATCCCCGTGACGACCTTAGAGCAGCCCGAGGGGACAGGGGCAACATACACCATCTCCGATGTTGCCGTTGGAGTTACCTTCGGTGGGCGTGTGACAGAGCAGTTCTCCTTCGGCGTCACTGGGCGATTCGTCCAAAACAGTCTGTTAGATGTCTCTGCGACGGGTGTGACCTTCGACGTCGGAACTTTCTACCAGACGGATTTCTACGGGCTGCGCTTGGGCTTTTCCGTGCACAACTTGGGGCCGAACATGGAGTACTCTGGACAGGGGCTCTACCTCCAGCGTCGGCTCATAGATGCTTTGAACTCTGACCCAACGGCTATGAGCATCGTAACGAACCCTTATGCCATCCCATTGATGTTCCGAGCAGGCATTGCATTCGATGCTCTCAGCGTTATCCAGGGTCGGCCGGCTACAGCTAAGCTTTACTCTGAGGGCCACCAAGAACATCGCCTCATTGCGGCCTTGGATTTTGAGACCTACTCCGACGTGCCGGAGCAGTTTGCTGTCGGGGCTGAGTATACGTGGAACGACCTACTGTCGGTGCGAGCGGGCTACCGTTTTGGGAACGACCAAATGTGGCTGTCAGGAGGGGTAGGAGTTCGATACGTTGGGAGCGGTTTCCGTGGACAGCTAGACTACGCCCTCACCCCAACCCGCCGATTGGGGCTAGTCAACCGACTGAGCTTAACGGTGACGTTGGAGTGATGCCGGCCTAGTCCTGCGCAGCGTCACTTGCAGCTTGATGTGCAGGACTTCATAGCAGGTGCCGCATTTTCTTGCGGCGGAGGTAGTGCACGATCTCGGCCACGCGCTCGGAGGCTCCACGTGGGCAAATGAGGGTTGCAACGTCGGTGTCAACGACGATGAGGCCGTTGAGTCCGATGAGGGCGATGGGCTTTCCCCCGAGGGCGCTGACGTAGCAACCACTGGTATCTATGGCGATAACGTCGCCATGGAGGACATTCCCACGTGGGTCTTTCAGGGCGCGGCGATAGACCTCGTCCCACGTTCCAACATCGGTCCAGTCGAAAGAGCAGCGGAGTGCCAGCATCTGAGCAGCGGCTGGCTCCAGTAATCCGTGTTCGAGCGATAGGGGGCGAAGCTGGCGATAGATGCGCTCTATGTGCTCGGGAGAAAGCTCTGAAGCTGAGCGCAGCAGTGGGGCAAAGAGGGAGTAGTAGTCTGGAAGATGCCGGCAGAGCAGCTCCCAGAGGGTCGCTATCGGTAGCGCTACGATCCCGGTGTGCCAGAGAAAGTCGCCAGAATCAATGAAACGCTGGGCGGTCTCACGATCGGGCTTCTCCGCAAATGTCCGCACTCGTAGGACCCCACGCTGAGCTAGAGATGGGTCCGGACATTCCTCTACTTGGAGGTAGCCAAATCGAGTCTCAGGATAGCGCGGAGGGAGGCCTAACAGAACTGGTCGCTGAGTTGTATAGGCTGTCCAGACGGCAGTCTCCACGCTCTGGTGGAACTCCCCAAGGTTTGCGATTGCATGGTCGGCTGGGAAGAGGACAAGTACATCTGGGGAGGAGCGCCGTTCCCACCAAAGGGCTGCGTATACGAGGCAGGGTGCAGTGTTGCGGGCAATTGGCTCAATGATGAACTGCTCAGTAGGGAAGTTGGGGAGATGTTCCCATAGGAGGTGTTGGAGTGAGGCCGTTGTCGCAATCGCGATCCGGTCAGAACTGAAGAGCGGACGGAGTCTCTGGAGGGTATTTTGAAGCATCGAACCGTCTGAAAGGAGAGGGAGGAGGAACTTGGGTATCTGCTCCCGGCTCTCCGGCCACAGGTATATGTCCACACCGCCAGCTAAGATTGTCGCAACGGCGTTCATAGGCCACCTGTCACTAAGTAGCACGTGCAAAAATACCGGTGGGCCATGCCTTGCTGTCAAGGCAAGCTATGGACGGTTGCACCGAAGGCATTGAGGTAATCTTCCAGACGTTCCGCTACACTAAGCTGTCCGTGTTGACGAGCGTACAAGAGGGAAGCCCTTATCCCGCGGACGACTGCTTCCCGGAGTTCTCGGTCTAGCGATGAACGCTGTCGGCGTAGACTCTGGGCAAGCTTGGTGAAGTCTAAGCGTTGCAGAGAGCCGGGGAGAGTGTCAGGGGTTGGGTGTAGGCGCAGTAGGAGAATCTCCGGGACCTTCGCGTAGGCTGCTCCAATAGCTGGCTCGCGGACGAGAATGTCTGGTGAGAGGTAGACGGGACGAGTCTGGATATGCGCGGCAATCAGGGAGTTGAAGAAGTTCTCGTAGGCTCGCTGCAAGCGGACGGCATCGTACGGCTGGCCGGCTTCGAAGGGTTCGAGCTGTTGCTCGTAGAGGCGTAATGCATCAGCACAGCAGCGCATGACGTCGGGATACCATCGCTGGAGCTGCTGGAGGTACCACGTGCGGCGCACGAGCTCCTGCTCAACGAGGGCGATGTCTGGCCGGAATCCTTCGACTACCTGCTTGTACCAGAAAGCCGAGCACCAGAAGTCCCACTGCGAGGAGATGATGAGCGCGTTCGGCTGAGCAATTTCCCCGATGAGCTGTACGTAGGCAGCTACAGTGTAGTCGCTGCTCCGGTCGTTGACTTGCCAGTTGCCGGCCAGGTTCACGATAGGGATAGCTCCCAACAACCAGTGGACGCGAGGGAGGCGTTTCCAGAGGAAGGCAAGACCCACGGCCAGCGCGAGGAGCAGTCCACCGTATGCCTGTAGGAAGTAGGGAGCGATGTCGTGGATGCTATAGGAGAAGGCGTAGAGCAGGCAGCTACCGATGAGCACTACGAGCCAGCCCAAAAGGTATCGGGATTGCCGCCATAGCCGCCAGATGCCGAGAGCAACGATTGGAAGTCCCACAACACCGAGCTGCCATGGCAGGAGGTGGGCAAAGAGCTCAGCATGCTTCTGCCATGTCGTGCTGTCGGCCAACATCCAAACCTGGTATTGTCTGCCGGTGACGTGGTAAAGGAACTTGTCAGGGCTGCGGGCAACTCCGCCCCAATCTAGCGGTGGCTCGGCCGCGCTCCGCAAGGGCAGCGTTACGTACAGCAGCAAGGGTAGCAGAGCAAGTCCAAACAGTAAGCCGAGAGGCTGTCTTCCACGCTGACGGAACATCGGCACATAAAGCCATGCGACGGCAGGCAGGAGCAGCACGGTCATTGCGTGGTGTGCCAAGCCTAGCCCCACGATGTAAGCACTCAACAGCAGCCACCGCATGGAGCTAGTACGCCATGCCATTAGCACTGCCCACGTCACGAGCCAGAGCAAGAGGAGATGCAGTGAGTAGACCTCAAGCGCTGTTCCTTGCTCCCAGACGGTTCGTGCTGACACATAGGCGAGCGTTGTGATCGCGCAGACAGCCGCTTGCTGCACTGGCTCCTCCGGCTTTTCAGTCAGCGAGAGGAATTCCCAGCAGAGTCCGAAGAAGGCGACCGCGGAGAGGGCTGTCCAAAGAGCCGCTAGTGCGTTGAGCGCATTAATTGGCGGGACGAAAGGAAGTAGCGTCACCCACAGACGCCCAAGCAGCGTGAACAGAGGGTATCCAGTCGGGTGGGCTACTCCCCAGACGACACAGCAGGCGGCAAGCTCCCCGGAGTCCGTATAGGTGACGTCGGGCGCGCATGTTACCAAGTAGAGGGCAGTAGCTGCCGCAAGACAGCCAAGCGCACCGTACCAGAAGGGGGGTGGGAAGAGAGGTCCGGAAGGCGATTCACGACTCTGCACGTGGGAAACCCGCGTCCCTGGCATCTTTGCTCTTTGCAGCTACAGAGGAGGAGAAGCAGGTCCCTATCGCTGCCGCAGAATGGCTCCACGCACCCCTAACCGGCAACCGCCCATGTCGTTTAACGACCGCGCTTAGCGATTCTGCTAACACAAACAGCGATGGTCCGCAAGTCCTTGCAGAAAGGGGAGCAGGGGTTAGGCAGAGCGATTCACCCTACCGACACTCGTTTCAGGGACTAGCACTCACGGTGCTTTGGAGGATGTTGCGGAAGACGTACTGCAGGACGCCTCCGTGGCGGTAGTACTCTACCTCCACAGGGACGTCCAAGCGAGCAATGACGCTGAATTCGCGGGTGCTTCCATCAGGCTTGCGAGCGATCACTCGCAAGACCTTCTGGGGAGCCAGGCCATCACTAATGCCGATGATGTCGTAGAGCTCGCTGCCGTCCAAGCCGAGCGTCATTGCTGACTCGCCCGGCGGGAACTGTAGCGGCAAGATCCCCATGCCAACGAGGTTGCTGCGGTGGATGCGCTCGAAGCTCTCCGCGATGACAGCTCGAATGCCCAGGAGAGCGGGACCTTTCGCCGCCCAGTCACGAGAGGAGCCGCTGCCATACTCTTTGCCCGCAAGAACGATTGTTGGGACTCCTTCAGCCAGATATCGCATGGCGGCATCGTAGACTGTCAGCTCCTCGCCACTTGGGAAGTAGCGGGTCCATCCTCCTTCGCGACTTGCCAGCGCGTTCCGGAGCCGGATGTTGGCAAATGTGCCGCGCACCATCACTTCATGGTTTCCACGGCGGGCACCGTAGGAGTTGAAGTCCAGGGGGTCTACTCCGTGCTCGATGAGCCATCGCCCTGCTGGGGAGAAGGGGGAGATGGAGCCGGCCGGGGAGATATGGTCAGTCGTTACTGTGTCACCAAGCCATAGCAGAACACGGGCACCTCGGATATCGCCCGGTTGCGGAGGATGGAGCGGTAGATCACGGAAGAAGGGTGCCTCACGGATGTACGTAGAATCAGGATCCCACTGATACAGCTCGCCTTTCGGAGCTTCCAGTTCCTGCCAGAAGCGGTCGCCAGCATAGACGCTGGAGTATGTAGACCGGAAGTCCTCCGGACGTAGCACCTGCTCCATAAGCGAGCGGACCTCCCCAGGGCTGGGCCAGATGTCCCGCAGGTAGACCGGCTCCCCGTTCGGATCGGTCCCTAACGGCTCGGATAGAAGGTCAATGTCTACGCGGCCTGCTAGAGCATAGGCGACCACCAATGGCGGGGAGGCTAAGAAGTTCATCCGTACCTGGGGATGGACCCGGGCCTCAAAGTTGCGGTTCCCAGAAAGCACAGCGGCAACGACGAGCTCGTTGTCGGTGATTGCCCGTGCAATCGGTTCTGGCAGGTTCCCACTGTTGCCGATGCATGTCGTACAGCCATATCCGACGACGTGGAAGCCGAGGGCTTCTAAAGCGTCGAGAAGCCCAGACCGCCTCAAGTACTGCGTTACCACGCGAGAGCCTGGTGCAAGGCTAGTCTTGACCCATGGCTTAACGCGTAACCCACGTTTGACAGCCTTCTGCGCCAAGAGGCCGGCTGCCAGCATAACCGTTGGGTTGGAGGTATTGGTGCAGCTCGTGATAGCGGCGATGACGACAGCGCCATCGCTGAGCAGGAACTGCAGCCCATCGGTACGGATAGGAACCGTCCGCAAGGATGGACGGGTCGCAACAGCGACAGTGGACCCTGGGCTGCCTATAGCTGCTGCCTGCGCGATAGTCTCCCACCGCTCCTCTATCGGTACGTAGGCTCGGTTGTATGTCTGCTCCAGACTGCTGATGACCGTAGCCTTCGCGCTTCGTAATGGCACTCGGTCGTGTGGGCGTCGAGGACCTGCCAGAGTAGGCTCTACAGTGGAGAGGTCCAGAGTGAGCACGTCTGTGTACTGGATGGACTCTTCGGCTTCGCGCCAGAGGAGATTTTCCTTGCAGTACCATTCCACCCGCTCGATGAGCTCTGGCGGTCGGGCCGTAGCGCGGAGGTACTCTAGAGTCTGGTTGTCAACGGGGAAGTAGGTGACGGTACATCCGAACTCAGGGGACATGTTGGCGATGGTAGCTCTGTCAGGGACCGTTAGGGAGTTCAGGCCAGGACCGAAGACCTCTACGAACTTGCCGACGACGCCATACCTGCGGAGCAGCTCGGTGATTGTCAGCACCAGGTCCGTAGCCGTCACTCCTGGTGAGAGTTCCCCAATGAGCCGGAGACCTATGACTTCGGGCAGGAGGAGGAAGAGGGGCTGGCCGAGCATCGCTGCCTCAGCCTCGATCCCGCCAACACCCCATCCTAAGACTCCAATTCCATTGACCATCGGGGTGTGGGAATCCGTCCCGACGAGCGTGTCGGGACAGGCAATGCCGTCCCGGACCGCCACGACCTGTGCGAGGTACTCTAAGTTGACCTGATGGCATATGCCCATGCCCGGAGGGAGGACGGTCAAATTTCGGAAGGCCTGCTGTGCCCACTTCAGGAGGGAATACCGCTCGCGATTCCGCTGGTACTCCAGTTCCACGTTGCGCTCGTAAGCCCAGATGGTGCCGAAGAAGTCCACCTGGACTGAGTGGTCGATCACCAGGTCCACCGGAATCAATGGATTGATGCGCTCTGGCGACACACCCTTTCGGGCTGCTTCCGCCCGGAGCGACGCCAGGTCGACGATGGCGGGCACCCCCGTGAAGTCCTGCATCAGAATCCGGGTCGGCATAAAGGGGATTTCCCGCTCCGGTGGGCGTGGCTGCCATGAGAGTAGGTTGTGGACGTGCTCCTCGGTGACGGTGAAGCCGTCTTCTGAGCGGAGGATGTTCTCCAGTAGGATGCGGAGAGAGAACGGGAGATGGCTTACTCGGTAACCTTGCCGTTCCAGCTCGGGGAGACTGTAGTACGAGAGCGTTCCTGTCGAGGTCTGTAGCGAGCGTACGACACCGAAACGATCACGGCGAGGCATGGTTCTGCAGCTCCAAGGATGACCTTACGTGACTGAGACCAGCGGGATTTGCCGTGCGCGTGCCTGCTCTTCCTGAAGGCGCTGGTAATCCGCCAGAAATGCCTGGAGGCCGAGGTCGGTGAGGGGGTG
The DNA here is from genome assembly GCA_025059875.1 of Candidatus Kapaibacterium sp. Lineage (NCBI taxonomy): Bacteria > Pseudomonadati > Bacteroidota > Eximiradiia > Eximiradiales > Kapaibacteriaceae (SeqCode) > Kapaibacterium (SeqCode) > Kapaibacterium sp. (SeqCode). Next base: position 14,097 of record JANXCT010000010.1, on the reverse strand, counting down.
AGCCATGGCCTGCCGAAGGACGCGGAAGGGAGCTGTGGCAATGTTGGCTCCAGCACGAGCAGCCTCGACCAGGTGCATCGGATGTCGCAGCGATGCCGCAATGAGCTCAGCCTCGATTCCCTGCCGCTCCCAAATCTCGCAGATGTCAGCCAAGACTCGAACACCGTCACCGCCGATGTCGTCCAGGCGTCCCAAGAAGACGCTTACGAAGCTTGCACCAGCATTCGCAGCGATGATGGCTTGGGCGGGTGAAAAGACGAGCGTGACGTTCGTGGGAATTCCTTGCCGTGAGAGTTCCCGGACAGCCGCCATCCCCTCAGGAGTCATCGGTACTTTGATGACGGCTTCCGGCAGCCAAGAGACAATCTCTTCGGCCTCCCGTAGCATGCCGGCTGTGTCTGTAGAGACGACCTCGACCGAGAGATGACCGCCGACTATGCGATGGATTTCCAGAAGCCGCTCACGAATGTCTACGCTCGGGTCTTCCTTCGCCAGCAACGTTGGGTTTGTGGTTACACCACTCAAGATGCCCCAGCTTGCGGCTGTGCGGATTTCATCCAGGTTCGCGGAGTCTATAAGTAAGCGCATGGCAAGGCAGCGAGAGTTTAACATCGCCCAGCATCGCTCGGTGACGTCACCGGCGCAAGTTTTATTGCGCAGGCATGATGTTGGGGATAGGAAGGTCGTGAGAGGTTGGGTAGTCGCCGACGCTCTCGGGGAGAGCAGCAGCGAGCAGCTCGCCAGAAGTAATGAGGGAACGCAGAAGCTCTACGTCTCTGTAGAGTGGGCGGTCCTCCTGGAGGGGCGGGACGTGGTCGCGAATGCACTCCACGAGGCGCTCCAACCGAGAACTGCTGCGGCTAGGCCGGAGGTACTCCAACGCCTGTGCGGCACAGAGCAGCTCAAGAGCAAGTACGGTCTGCAGATTCTCTACCACCTGCCACACCTTCTGAGCAGCAATGCTCGCCATAGAGTTGTGGTCCTCCTGGCCAGCTGAAGTGGGGATAGAATCGACGCTCGCGGGATGGCACAGGACCTTGTTCTCCGACACGATGGAGGCTGCTGTATACTGGGCAATCATCAGTCCCGAATGTAGTCCCGGCTTAGCCGCCAGGAAGGCAGGGAGCCCGCTGGTGCGTGAGTTCAGAAGGCGCTCAATGCGTCGTTCGGAGATATTGGCAAGCTCAGCACATGCCAGTGCGAGGAAGTCCAATGCTAGCGCCAAGGGTTGTCCGTGGAAGTTCCCACCCTCGATCGGTTGGCCGGAGTCGAGGTCTACAATGGGGTTGTCCGTGACTGCGTTGAGCTCAATCTGGACGACGTTCCAAACGTAAGCAATAGCATCGTGGGAGGCGCCGTGGACTTGGGGGATGCAGCGTAGGCTGTAGGCATCCTGTGGTAGAGGGGTAGGCCGAGGGAGATGTTGGAGGGAGCTTCCGGCACGGAGCATGCGGAGGCGGGCTGCTGTGCGCTGTTGGCCAGGGAAGGGGCGTAGTGAATGGAGACGGGCGTCGTACGGGGTTGGGGAGGCTCGGAGAACATCGGCAGTCAGGGCTGCTGCAACGTCAGCGATGAGAGCGCATTGCCACGCTCGGTAGACACTAAGAGCCCCGTATGCAGTTGTCATCTGGGTGCCGTTGATGAGGGCTAGACCCTCCTTCGCCTCTAACTGGAGTGGAGCAAGGCCATGGCGCTGCAGTACCGTTGCAGCGGGCTCTATGCCGTTCTCCGTTCGGAAGAACCCCTCTCCGATGAGGGCTAGTGCGAGGTGGGCTAATTGGACTAAGTCGCCACTAGCCCCAACAGAGCCTTGGCGGGGAATTGCCGGTACAAGGCCGCTGTTGAAGAGAGCTATCAACGAGTCTACGACCGCAGGCCGCACGCCAGAGTACCCGCGGGCCAGCACGTTAGCTCGTAGGAGGAGCATCGCTCTTGAGACTTCGCAGGGGAGCCACTCTCCAGCCCCGACGCTGTGGGATCGTACCAAGTGGATTTGCAACTCACGGGCTTGAGAGGCGGAGATGGGGACAGCAGCTAATTCGCCGAACCCAGTTGTAACACCGTAGACCTGCCGTTGCTCCTGTAACCATCGTTCTACCCACGCTCGGCCCTGTTCGATGCGTTGGCGGGCCCTGGGACTTAGCTCTAGCTGCCAGCCGGGTTCCGTGACGGCGCGCCAGAGCTCCTCGATACGAAGGGATTCGCCATCGATGACCAAGGTCGGCATGCTCGAATGGCCTTGAAGGAGCATGCAAAGCTATGCGCTCCTCGCGGAGTTTCAGCGGCGGGAGAATTGCCTCTGCAGGAGGAACAGTTCTGCATTCGGTAAGCAACTTGGCGTGGGACTCGGGAGCGGAAACCTACGGCAAGGCGCTGATGCATTAGCTCTACGTGCTCGCAGGATTGCACCTCTTGTGTCGCTGAGCCTTCGGCGAACACGTTGGCATCCTTGATTTGAGACGTGGCGGCTTCGGTATCTGGCGTTGGAAGCTACTCCTGAGAGCTCAGCTGGTGTTGAAATCTCGGGATTTGGGCTGCGTTGTGGACAATCGCCAACTCTGCACGGAATCCATGTGCCGTCGATGGGCTGCTGACTGCCCGAAGTGGCGGGGTCTATTACGCTCTGGAACTGTTTGGGCTAGGGCAATATGTAGCTTGCACCAACGTGACTTTCCCGTCCATTCCCCAGCCCAACAGGAAAAGCTCGCGAAGCTGCTTCCTCATTCGGACCACCAGTCCCTAGAATGTTTTCGAGGCCTCCTGGACACCGCAATGAGGCTGGCGGCGTCTCCAACGCCGTTCAGAGTAGCACGAGGTTCCGAGACGTGGGGTTTAGAGCATCGGATGGCGGCAAGTAACCGGCAACGTCGTCAGCGGCCGAGTTGGTGTGTTTGGCTACTGAGAGCCAGAGCTGGCAGAGTGCATAGCGCGGTTGGCAGCACGTCGAGAACGTTGTGGTGCAGGTTCGGTCCGTTTGTGATCGCGTATGGCATGATGCGCTTCATAGTATGAGTGGGGCTTCCTGCAAGCATCCTGCCGTCCACCGCGGCTGTGTCCTCACAGCGCTTTTCCAGCACTCTTGAGCGAAAGGTTAGTCCTGCCCTGCAGTGACCCCCACTCCGTACTCGTACACCAAGCGTCCGCCGAGGGAGCCAGTGAAGAGCACAATAGCAGAGCCGATGCTATGGGCGAGTGTTAGTGCTAACAGCTCTACTCGTCGCATCTTGTGGTGGCGGGCTACTTCCCAGAGCGCTATGCTGCCGTACCACAGTAAGAGCAGTGTCCCAAGCTGCTGGTGAAGCTGGAATACAGGTGTAGCCTCCTCTGGCATGTGTGTAGGGATAGCGGCCTGTCCAGAGATGACTGCCGCTGCCAAGAAAAGCGTCCCAAGCCAGCTGCATAGGCGTGCTGCAGGGTCTCCCCACGGAGAAGGTCGCCACAGTAGCCACCAACGCAGAACCGCTGCAAGGGGTAAGAGGGCTATTGGGAAGTGAACGATCGCGGGGTGAATGGGGAGCATGGTGCCTTAGGGAGCCAGGAGGATGTAGCCCAAGACGCTACCTACCCCAGCCCAGAGCAGGGACGGTTTCCGCCACCAGCGACGCAAGAGCTCGGCAGCTGCAATCCCTACCCCGAGGAGGGCTAAGACGACAGCCAGAATCCCAATCCCTTCAGCCAGGGAGAGCGTCTTGGGGTACCATCGAGCGAAGCTGTCGAACCACGGGGTACCATATAGGACTACCAGATGGCCAACGAAGACAAAGAGGGCGTAGCGTCCAGCAAGGGTGTAGAGGTTTGCCCAATTCCGTGTCCATCCGTAGAGCCAAGCAATAGCCCCGACGAAAACCAATGCTAGGCCAAACCGCAGCAGGATGAAGCCTGGATTCGCATGGAAGGGATTTGCGTGTGGCGGGAGCAAGCCTTGGAAACAGGGGGCTAACGCTACAGAAGCAGCGGTCAGGCCAAGACCTGCAAGGGGGACAATGCGCTGGAGTGCCCAGAGTCGTGTGCCACTTGGGAGTTGGAGGAGCCAAGCGCCAAGTGGTAGGCCCAGGAAGAGGTAAGCACTGAAGGGAATCACGGGGAACAGGGACCCCCGGTCCGTACTCATGTAGGCTGCCAGTGGTTCGGGCAGGACGCGGTACCAGTCAACCCATGCTGCGGCCGGTGCAGCAAGGACGATGAGCAGTCCCACTATAGCCCCTGCAAGAGCGAGTTGACGATGGGTCCGCGTGAGGAGGAAGAGTGCCAACACTGCCAGCAGGGTGACGCCCAGGAGTTGGAGGATGTGGACCCGAAAGAAGGCTGTCCACTGCTCGGCGGGCACGTAGTTGAGGTGCCAGAGGCGCTGGGCCGGGAACATCATGAGGTACCCAATGCCCAGCAGCGTCAGTGCCCATCGGATTCGTCGCCATACGAGCTGTCTAGGAAGTCGTCCATGGGAGTCTCGCTTGGTGGCGAAGACATGGATGATTCCCGACGCGAGGAGGAAGACCGGCGCCGTCAGTCCCCGGAGGAAATTCCAGACCGACCACGGGAACTTTGTCACATCTAGCTCCGTGGGTGCTACGAGCGCGTCGAGCGTATGCCCCTGAATCATCAGGAACATTGCCACGAAACGGACAGCGTCCAGCGCGACGAGTCGTTCTGACTTCTGCATGCTGGCGGCGAAGTCAAACCGTGTCAAATTTCCTCAGTCTGCCAAAAAGAGCAACGAAATGGCTTTTCAGCTAGTGTTCACCCGCCGTTCATCGTCTGTAGGCTCTGCACGAGGGGGATAGAAGCCGATGCCGTACAACGATAATCCAAACGAAGGGCACCCCGACGTTCGAACGGACTTGCCCGGAGTCTGCTACTTTTTCCTAGGCAACGGTCTCAGTGCGGCTGCAATCCAGTATAGCCCCCAAGTCGGGACACCGTTGGGCATTGCACTACTCGACCCAGAGCACTTCGGGCCTAAGCGCGCAGCTCTCAACTTCCATGCGCAGCGAGGCATATCGGACACGCAGCTTGCACTGGCGGTCTCGGAGCAGCACTACGCGGCCACAAGTCCACAAGTTGAGTGGGATGTTACAGCGCCCGTTCCAACAGTAAAGGCTTCCTGGAGCGCTGGTGCGTTGTGGCTTTGGGAGGAGTTCTTCTACCCAGATCTGCAAGTCCCCCGGCTGTTACGTCTGGTCCGGCTGCGGAACGAAGGGCAGCCGGTCTTGCTGCGGGTGTGGACGGGAGTAAAGGATCGCCACTGCCAAGCAGAGTTTCAGCTCGGAAGCGGTGAGGAGCGTCGGTTGGCACTAGAGTATGTCATTCAGGATGGAAAACCTCTCTGCCGATGGACCATCCCTCAGGGGCCGGCAGCAGAAGCTGTAGAGTACTGGAATCAGGTTCACCAGCTGAGGTGCTCAGAGCCGTTTCTCGAACACCTCTTCCGAACCGCCTGTTGGCAGCTTCCGGCTACCATCTCCGTCTCCGGGCGGATGGACGCCAGTATCTGGCAGTACAACCTGGAGTGGGTGCGGGATCATTGTATGAACGTCTTCGGGCTGCTCAATGCCGGACATCACGCAAAGGCGCAAGCAGTGCTGGAGCGAGTTCTCACAGCGCTGGTCCAGGGCGATGGTGCCCCATGGGATTCTAGTCGGCCAAGACCGCCAGAGTTGGTCGAGCTGGATCAGAATGGGGTGTTGCTAGCGGCCGTTGATGCATACGTCGGCTGGACCGGTGATGTAGAGTTCGTGCGTCGTTGGTGGCGGAAGCTGGCCGCAGTTGCTGAGTATCCATTCCGGTTCCGAGCAGAGCGGGCATTCCTCGTCCATAATGCGCGGGAGTACTGGGAACGCATGCCGTTGCACGGCGTAGAGGACGGCTTTGAGCTCGCCTACCAGGTTTGGCTCGTGACGGGATGGAAGGCAGCTGCTCGGTTAGCAGAGCGAGTAGGCGATTCTCAGCGGGCTGTCCGATGGGAGACAGCCGCTCTCCGCATGCAGCGAGCTCTCCTGTTCCATCCCCGATATCGGCTCGTAGCGAATGGATGCCTCATCAAGCGCCGGCGTATCACTGGAGAGGTCCAGTGGGAACTTCATCCTCAGGATCATCCTGCCATCCCCCAAGGGGTACCTCTACGTACTGAGGAGCGTCACTGGCTCAATCCCGATGTATCTGTCACCCTGCCGATCATCCATAGGCTTATCCCACCGAATTCCGCGCTGGCACACCGTACGATGGAGGCCGTAGAACAGCTCTGGAACCAGCGTTGGGAAGGGGGTGGGTATGGACGGTATCACATCAGTTCGGAGCCCGATTCCCCTGGGCCATGGCCTTTGGCATCCCTTTTAGTTGCCCGGGCATATGCAGCGCAAGGCCGCTCTAATCGGGTATGGCGAGTACTGCAGTGGCTGGCTTCCCTTCCGCAAGCTCGCTCGGGATCATGGTTTGAATTCTACGGCCCCCGTCCAGTGCCGCCCTGCCCCCAGGTAGGTATCCTGCTCTGGAACTGGTCAGAACTCCTCCAGTTGCTGGTGTGTGACATTGCCGGAGTATGGGTGACAGATAAGGGACTACACATCGGGCCATGGCTGCCTGACGGCGTCGAGTGGGTGGAGCTAGAGTGCTCTTGGCGTGGACTGCGACGCTGCATACGGGTTCAGCGGGGTGACGTCCCAGCCCCAAAGGCGAAGGTAGACGGTGTCTCCTTGCTACAGCAGGAGAATGGGGTGCTCGTGCCGGAGGCCGCAGTTGAGGTAGAAGTACTATTGCCGGCACACTACGGGAAGATCCCTAGCTGGAAGTAAGCTGTGGCGATCTTGTCAATCGCCACAATGAAGGCAGCCGTCCGCAGATCGTGGACTCCTTTTCGTTCCTTGTAGGTTCGCCACAGCTCGTGGAAGGCGGTAATCATAGTATCCTCAAGACCGGAGCGAACCAAGTCCAGTTCGTCCGGCCCACGTAGGAGCAGCTCCCGTTCGGTTGGGGTGAGGGACTTTGCTGTCAGACGTTCTACCATCTCGACGAGGCGCTGGTTGGAGCGCTCCTCAAAACGCTTCTCCAAGCGTCCAAGGCGTACGTGGGCGATGTTCTTGAGCCATTCGAAGTACGACACCACGACCCCACCGGCGTTGAGAAAGATGTCAGGGATGACGAGGATGCCGCGCTGCTGCAGGATTTCCTCTGCTGCTGCTGTTGTAGGGCCGTTAGCAGCTTCTGCAATGATTTTGGCCCGGATACGCGGTGCATTGTAGCGGTGGATCTGTGACTCGAGCGCTGCTGGTAAGAGAACATCGCACTCGTACTCCAGGACAGAGTCCCGCTCTTCTAGCGGGATAGTCTTGGCGCGGGGGAAGTAGAGGATGGAACCCGTCTCTTTGCGGTGCTGTGCCAGCTCTTCCACATCGATGCCATCTGGATTGTAGACGGCACCGTCCCACTCTATGACACCGATGATGATGGCTCCACCTTCTTGCTGGAGGAATTTCGCTGCATGGTATCCCACGTTCCCGAAGCCTTGGACAATGAAGCGTTTTCCCTCTATCCCGGGGCTCAAACCCAGGGGGCGCACTAGCTCTGGTATGGAGAGGGCCTCTCGAATTCCGAAGTATACTCCTAGGCCAGTGGCTTCAGTACGCCCGCGGACACCGCCCTGTTCCACGGGCTTGCCGGTAACACATGCTAACGCATTGATGTCGTCAGGGCGGAAGGTCATGTAGGTGTCGGCAATCCAGGCCATCTCCCGTGGTCCCGTCCCGAAGTCAGGGGCTGGGACGTCTAACGAGGGGCCAATGAAGTTCTTCTGGATGAGCTCAACGGTATAACGGCGGGTAATGCGCTCCAGCTCTTCCTCTGTGTAGTTGCGGGGGTTGATCCGAATGCCACCCTTTGCGCCACCGAATGGAACGTTGACAATCGCGCACTTGTAGGTCATCAGAGCTGCGAGTGCCATGATCTCGTCTTGGTCCACTGTCTCTGCATACCGGATGCCTCCCTTGCAAGGCAAGCGGTGATGGCTATGCTCTGCGCGCCAGCCTTGAATGACTTGGATCTCGCCGCGGATACGCACGGGGAACTGGACGTAGTAGACCTTGTTGCAGACACGGATCTGCTCTAAGAGTCCGCGGGGGTAGTCTAGTAGCGCTGCAGCTTTTGCGAAGTTGCGATTGACAGATTCGAAGAACGGTGTTGTTTCACGTTCTTGCACCGGAGGAGTTGCAACACTGGAATCAGATGCCATTATGCAGACATAGTTGATGGCACATATGGGGCAGCGTCAGTCCCCCCGTTGGGTACCTTGTTCCCACGTTAGCGTCAGAGATTGCCTCGGAGGGCTTGCTCCCGCTCTATGGCCTCAAAGAGCGCCTTGAAGTTCCCTTTGCCGAAGGACTCAGCGCCCTTCCGCTGGATGAGCTCATAGAAGAGCGTGGGTCGGTCCTGGACTGGCTTTGTGAAGATCTGCAACATGTATCCCTTGTCGTCCCGGTCCACGAGGATGTTCAGCTCTCGCAGGGCAGCAATGTCCTCGTCAATCTTGCCGACGCGCTCCTCTAGCACGTCGTAGTAGGTCACAGGGGTGTAGAGGAACTCCACCCCGTTGGCCTTCAGCTGACGGACCGTCTGGATGATGTCCTCACACTCCAGTGCGATGTGCTGGACGCCAGGACCCGCATTGTAGATGATGAACTCCTCAATCTGGGATCGGCGCTTGCCCTCAGCGGGCTCGTTGATGGGAAACTTGATCCACTTGTTCTCATTCGCCACCACTGTGGAACGTAGTGCCGAGTACTCGGTGGAGATATCCTTGTCGTCAAAGGAGACGAAGCGCTGGAAGCCGAAGACCCGGTTGTAGAAGGCCACGAACTCGTTCATCTGGTTCCAGCCTACGTTCCCTACGACATGGTCGATGTGCTTGAAGCCAACCGGTTGTGCCAGTGTATCCTTCGGCGTCGGCTTGTACGGTGGCAAGAAGACGCCAGCGTAGGAATCTCGCTGCACGAAGGTGTGGATGACCTCACCGTACGTAGCGATTGAGGCAACGATCACTTTGCCGTACTCATCCTCCAGCACGGTCGGCTCCTGTATACCTCGTGCTCCTCGTTCTACGGCCTTCCGATAGCAGAACTCAGCGTCATCTGTTTCAAAGGCAACGTCACGTACCCCGTCGCCGTGGCGGGCCAACCATTCCGTAATGGGATGGTTCGGGAGGACAGGAGCTGTTACCACGAGCGTAACCTTGTTCTGCCGAAGGACGTAAGAGGCAGTCTCGCGGACACCAGTCTCAGGTCCTGCAAACCCAATCAGTTCAAACCCCATTGCCCGGCGGTAGAAGTAAGCCGCCTGCTTGGCATTGCCGACGTAGAGCTCTACGTGGTGGATCTGTCGTACAGGGAGAGGCTCAACACCAACTTCTTGCTGAGTCATTTCTGCGGAAGGCTGCATGGGACTCCCTCTTGTAGGCTTAGACATAACGCAGCCACAAACTTAGTAAAAAGCTCAGTCGGCACCAAGCTGGACTCGGCAAATCACCACCGGGTTCCCAGGAGAGAGCTGAGCCTCAAAGCGCCAGCGGAGAGGGGGGAGGGGGGGATGGTAATCGCCTCTGGAGCTCAACCCCTAAGGCATGAGCACGTACCAACACTAGTTGATGGCCTGACAGCACTGTGCCCGGAACTAGAGCCAGAGAGCCAAAGGAGAGCGGGGGGCCGGCATAGAAGAGGGTGTCCTCCGGTGCTGCCGTTCCAGTGATCTCAACGAGGGGACCACCGGAGGACAGGCACTCTGGACGCCCAGCGAGGTGGTAGAGGAGTTGGGAGGCTATCCAGTAAGAGTTCAGTCTCCTGAGCTGCTCCGATATTCCAGGTGGGGAGCTGTGCAGGAGTCAGGGGGTCGGCCGGAGCTGGAAGCTCCACTGCAGGGCACCGGCCCAGGCGTGTTCGGTAGTGAGAGGTCTGTAAGCAGTGTTGCCTGGTAGCGGTAGCACAGCAGTCTGTACGACGAAAGTCTTGGGCAGGGAGATCGTCTGGTGGTACACGACGCTATGGCTGAAGTCGCAGGGAGGCTGGAACCGTACCTCGACCGGGGGACGACAGGGCTGGTGGACTTGCACTGTGTAGTGCTGAAAGGCTCTTGCGGCAAAGCGGAGCTCTGCCGGAGCAGCTTCCCATCGTCGCTCAAGCCCATCACTACCGCTGACAGTCACGGTAGTCCGTGCGGCTAGGATAGGCGAGTTGGAATGGAGGACGACCGTGACGGGGCCGCAGAGTGGGAAGGCGTAGAGGTCATACCCACCGCGACCACCACGGCGGTCGGAAGCGAAGAAGAGAGTGTCGTGCCAGACTGCAGGAGAGATCGCGTTACCGTCCTCTGACGTCAAGGGTGGGGGTATGAAGGCATTCCACTCCCATGAGCCATCTGCGTCGCGATGGGCGACGGCCAGCTTCCAGCGCGTAGGGAAGTGGTCATATCTCCGGGTGGCGAAGATGAGTCGGCCATCGGGGAGGAACCACGGCATGGCCTCGTCAGCAGGGGTATTCACCGCAGCGCCCAAGTTCTGCGGCGTACCCCAGCTACCGTCGGGGAGGCGGGGGCTGATGTAGAGGTCTAATCTTCCCCTGCCAGGGCGGTCTGAGGCGAACGCTAACCATTGACCGTCAGGGGATAGGGCAGGATGCCCATCCTACGCGGAAGAGTTCAGCTCCTTCAAGGGTTCAGGTAGGCTCCATTCGGTACCGTTCCATCGGCGCACGGCAAGCTCAGCGGAGCGATGCGGAGTGTTGACGGTACCAAGGACTGTGGGCTGGGGGGAATCGCTGAGGATGGTGCGAGGGAGGAACGTGGTGTCGGCTAAGAGAGCTTTCAGCTGAGGTAGATTCCAGCGGGCATCATCCCGGAGCCATATGGCTCTGTAACGAGACGCACCATCGCGTGAGATGATGAGGGCGGGTCCGAGGAGTCCAACGATGTAATCATCGCCCCGCGTATTGAGCTGTCGTAGAGAGTTGGCTATACTAGCAAAGCACCACAATGGGAAGATGAAGCCCAGGACGGACTTTGACAGAAGCAAGTGCTGGAGCATCTCAATAGGCTGCTGAGCGGAACTTGTCGGCAAAAATACCGTAGGCGGCCAGCCTGCAGCATGGCTCTATACTCTGGAGATGGCGCTCTGCGTCTTACCGCTGGCGGTTGGATGGAGTGCTGCAGCAGCATGTCGCACGGCATGTTTCGGTGGGTGGTGGGCTACATCGGGGCGCTACTGCTACTCGGCATATCGGCGTGGGTGCTTGGGGAAGGGCACGAGCGAATCCGGGCAGCTTTGGGCAATGTTGTGGTGGCTGTCCATGCGGCGGCGATATGGCGTCTATCGTGGCGCTTCCGGAGAATTGCTGCGGGCATGTGGTTGGTGACCGTTGTGCTGCTCTGCTGGAACTGGGTACGGTGGGTGGTGGAGCTGCAGGCGGCTGATTCGCCTGTCGCACTGCCGGTAGGGGCTTCTATCGTGGCTACCGTGGGGGTGACAATTGTCGCGGCGCGAGAATGGGGACGGCTGGCAGCGATGTCGGGTGCTGACAGGGATCGTCAGGGGGTGAGGAGCAGTTCAGTGCTACAACAGTAGTCCACTTCGCCTTCGGGGAAGCTATGGGAAAGGGCCGGATGGACCTCCGTTTTGAGAAATCGCAAGTGGCGGCGATACTCCAGGCATTGCGGGATTTCTTCGGGGCTACAGCTGACGGTGACCTTGCGACGCACTTAGGGGTGAGTCCAGCGGAGCTGCAGCGATGGCGCCGGACGGGGATTCTCCCCCTTCAGGACTTGGTCGCCCGCTGCCCTCAGGTGCCGTGGATGCAAATGCTGAAGGAGGATTTAGTGGCCCTGTTGGTACCGAGGACAGTCCTCCCAGGCTGGCGCCCAACTCCAGAGTTGCCGGACCTTGATGCCCCGATCCCACCTCTCCGAGCTTCTCCACGGCTCAGTGACGATCAGCGGTGCCGGCTTCTTGAGTGGATGCTGTGGGCGCGGGAGTTCGATCTGGCGATGATTCGCCTCTACCGGCAGGGGCGGGCCGTTGGCGGGGTGTATGCTCAGCTCGGGAATGAAGCTGTTGCCGTCGGTACGGCGTTTGCGCTACGCCCTACGGACGCTATCTTCCCGATGCACCGCGACCTTGGGGTCCACTTCGTTCGCGGTCAGGATTTGAAAGCGCTCTTGGCAACCCATCTCGGGCGTGAGGGGAGCTTAACCCGCGGGACTGATGGCACCGTGCACTATGCGGATCCTCAGCGGCGCATCTACGGCAACATCTCCCACCTCGGCGCAATGCTGCCGGTCGCCGTGGGGTATGCGCTGGCGGCCCGCTTCAAGGGAGAGGACACCGTAGTGCTGACGTTCATCGGAGACGGGGGGGCGCAGACCGGAGAGTTCCACGAGGCAATCAACTTCGCTGCTGTCCAGCGGCTGCCAGTTGTGGTGGTCATCGAGAACAACCAGTACGCCTACTCCACTCCAAACCGGCTCGAGTATGCCTGTACCTTCCAGGCAGATCGCGCCCTCGGATATGGCTGCTTCGGCGAAGTCGTCGATGGTACGGACGTGGAATTGGTCTACGAGGCCTGCTGCCGTGCCGTTGAGCGTGCCCGTAGGGGAGAGGGCCCAACGCTGCTGGAGACCATCACTTTCCGCATGCGCGGGCATGCGGAGCACGATGATGCAGCCTATGTTCCCGAACCTATCCGCCGCTACTGGGAGGCACGCGATCCCGTTGAGCGCTACATCAGCTTCCTCCAAGAGCGTGGCGTCCTAGGTCCTGAGGACGTCGCTGCGCTTCGCGAGCGGATTCGGGAAACCCTAAGCCGGGCAGTAGAGGAGGTTCTCCAGCGGCCTTTTCCCTCACCGGAGGAGGCCTTTCGGAACGTATTCCTGTAGCCGTCCCCGCACGCCAGGGTGGCTTTGTTCGTAGCTTTGCGCCTCCGATACGGTACAGGCAAGGTCAGTCGTAGACATGCAGGAGGAGCCGTACGATGCCTGAGCAGCAACCGTACAGCCCCGGCTTGGAAGGGGTGATTGCGGCCGAGACGCGGATCTCGGTGCTGGATACGGAGCGCGAGGAGATCGTTGTGCGCGGCTACAACCTCTTGGACCTCATCCGCCGCTCAGGTTACGTGGACGTCGTGGGTCTGCTTTTGGATGAGCGGCTGCCTGGTCCGGAGCGTCGAGCTGAGCTCGAGCGGCAGATGACCGAGGCCTCCGTTCCGGAGCTTCTCTATGAGCTCCTGGCCAAGCTACCGCCTGCGATGCACGCCATGGATCGGCTGCGGACGGCCGTCTCTGCCCTTGGCGGCTTTGATCCCGAGGCTAATAAGGCCGATGCTGAGTTGGAGCTCGCCAAAGCCCCGCGCCTCATTGGGCAGATCGCCCAGATCACGGCCAATCTGCTGCGCCTGGCGGAGGGTAAGGCACCTCTGGGCTTCGATCCCGGACGCGGCTTTGTGGAGAACTTCCTGCGCGCCATCGTAGACCGAGACGTAAGCCCCCAGGAAGTGCGCGCCTTTGAGCAGAGCCTGATCGCCTACAGCGAGCATGAGCTGCCCAACTCCACCTTTGCTGCGCGCGTGGTGGCCTCGACCTTGGCCGACGTCTACGGAGCCCTGACGGCCGCTGTGGCCTCCCTTAAAGGCCCGCTTCACGGAGGTGCAAACGAGGCTGTGATGTACATGCTCCTGGAGGCGCAAAGCGCCGAGCGGCTGGAGTCGCTCATTCGCGAAAAACTTGCCCGCAAGGAGCGCATCATGGGCTTTGGGCATCGCGTCTACATGCGCCGCCCCGATCCGCGCGCCGTGATCCTCAAGGAGACGCTCCGGGAGCTTGTGGTGGCCAAAGGCGAAGGAGGGGAGCTTGTCGAGATGTGCCAGCGCGGAGAGGAGGTGATGTTGGCCGAAAAAGGCCTGTACCCGAACCTGGACTACTACGCCGCACCTGTCTACTACCTGCTCGGCATTCCGATCGAGCTCTACACGCCGATCTTCTTCGCCGCCCGTAGCGCCGGGCTGCTTGCGCACATCGTGGAGCAGCACCGCGACAACCGGCTCTACCGTCCCCGGGTCCTCTACGTCGGCCCCC
>JANXCT010000009.1 GCA_025059875.1 Candidatus Kapaibacterium sp. | reverse complement strand
TGGGTGAGTACCGCATCCCGGTAGAAGTAAAGTATCGTCAGCGAATTGACGCACATCGTGACACTATTGGACTGCGCGCATTCATTGAGAAGACGGTATATCGCGCCCCTTTCGGCGTTTTGGTCACGCTTTCAGATGACACAGTGCCCGATATCGATCCACGCATCGTTGTTCTGCCTTTGTCTTCTCTTCTCTTAATGCGATGATGGTCACATCACAAGCGAGGTCATTGCAAAGGGCTGAAAGACCTGCTCCGTCAGTTGCTACCAAAGCTTAAAAGTCAGCTATGTCCCTCCTTGTTGACAATCCCATACTCAACTCGCCCTTCGAGGAGCCGAGGCGCTACTGGGAGTATCGCGAAGGGCAGCCTGTGATCGTGGAAGGACGGCGACCGGCAGGCTACTACCTCCGCGCGCGCACGCGCGACGCGCAAGAGGCGCTCTTCGCCGAAGAGTTCATCGCCCTCGACGCTGTCAACACGATCCGCGAGCGGCTCGCTGCTTGGCGCGAGCAAGGGTATCCCGGTGTTACGCCGATCACGCGGCGGCTGCTTGCGCACTGGAACAACCCCGAGCGCGAGCGCAAGCTCTTTTTCTGCCAGCGCGAGGCGGCTGAAACGCTCATCTGGCTGGTGGAGGCGTCGCCCGCTGAAAAGCAGGGGATCACGATTCCCCAAGACAACGGTTTGACCCGCTACGCCTGCAAGATGGCGACGGGCAGCGGCAAGACGGTCGTGATGGGCATGGTGATCGCCTGGCAAGTGCTGAACAAGCTGGCGAATCCGCAAGACCGCCGTTTTTCCGATGCTGTGCTGCTGGTCTGCCCGAACCTAACGATCCGCGAGCGCCTTCAGGTGCTGCTGCCATGGAAGCCCAACAACTACTATGAGCGCTTTAACCTCGTGCCGCGCGGGATGATGGAACGGCTGCAGCAGGGCAAGTTTCAGATCACAAACTGGCATCTCTTTCAGCCGAAAGATGACAACCGGTCGAGAAGCGTTGTTCAGCGCGGTGAGGAGAGCGATGCCGCCTTCTGCCGCCGCGTGCTCAAGGAGCTAGGCAACAAGCGCAACCTCCTCGTGATCAACGACGAAGCCCATCATGCCTATCGCCCTGCGCCGCTGTCGGAAGAAGAGCGAGAGAAACTTTCACCAGAAGAGATCGCCGAGCGGGAAGAGGCGACCGTGTGGGTCAGCGGGCTAGACAGGATCAACGCGGCGCGCGGCATCAACTTCTGCGTTGATTTCTCAGCGACGCCCTTCTACATCAAAGGCAGCGGCTACCAGGAGGGCATGCCGTTCCCGTGGATCGTGTCCGACTTCGGTTTGGTGGACGCGATCGAGTCGGGGATCGTCAAGATCCCGCGCGTGCCCGTGGACGACAATACCGGCGTGTTGATTCCCAAGTACTTCAACTTGTGGCAGCACATCAACCAGCAGCTCCCCGCCTCCGAACGCCAAACGACGCGCCGCCGCGCCAAGCCCGAATCGGTGCTGCGCGAAGCCGAAGGCGCGATCGCGACGCTCGCCTCGGAGTGGAAAAAGACGTTTGATGCGTTCCAGCAAGCCGGCGCACTCGTGCCGCCGGTGATGATTGTGGTGTGCGACAACACCGATTTAGCTAAGCTCGTGCATGAGCACATCGCCAAGGGAAATGTGCTCCCCGAGCTTGCTAACCGCGAAGGCAAGGAAGTCACATTGCGCATTGACACTAAGCTCTTGGCGGAGGCGGAGAGCGCTGTTGAGGGCGAAACGCGCCAGCAGGCAGCCGAGCGCTTGCGCAAAACAGTGGATACAGTGGGCAAGACCGAATGGGATGGCGAGGGCGAGCCGCCTGGCAAGAACATTCGCTGCGTCGTGTCGGTGGGTATGCTCACCGAAGGTTGGGACGCGCAAAACGTAACGCAGATTCTGGGGCTGCGCGCCTTTACCTCGCAACTGCTATGTGAGCAGGTGGTGGGTCGAGGGCTGCGCCAGATGAACTACGACGACTTCAGCGAGCCCGAGTACGTGGACGTGTACGGCGTGCCGTTTGAAGTCATCCCCGTCAAGAAGAAGCCGGTCAGTCGCATAGAGGTGCAGAAGGTCTCCAGGCTGGTACGCGCATTGCCCGAGCGTAAGCACTTGGAGATCACGTTCCCGCGTGTGGAGGGCTACGTCTTTGATGTGCGCCAACGTATTCGGGTGAACTTCGACCAGGTACCTCATCTCGTGATAGACCCCACTTGCGAGCCAACGGAGGTTGTGGTAAAGCCCGCAGCAGGATACCGCGTTGGACGCCCTGATCGGCTTGGTCCAGGCGCAGAGGTGCTACACGACCGTAATCCGTTCCATCGCAGCAAGCGGCTGCAGGCTACGGTCTACGAGATCGCGGCCGAGGTTACCCAGCGCCTCAAGGGCAAGCGCGAAGAATGGAGTATGCGGCACGTGCTGTTTCCGCAAGTGCTCAACATCGTCTGGCAGTATCTGGAGGAGCGTGTCGTAATCACCGATCCCAACACGCCATTGGAGGAAATCGCCCTGCTCAAGTACAGGCAGCACATCGTCGAGCGATTGACCGAGGCAATCGAACCGGATACAGAAGCGGGTGAACCGCCGCTGTTGCCAGTGATTGAGCGTTTCCGCCCGATCGGCTCTACGGCGGAGGTGCTCTTCCGCGCCGTGCGCCCTTGCGTGGGCACGACCAAGAGCCACATCAGCCACGTGGTGCTGGATGCGCCTGTGTGGGAACATAGCGTGGCCTATCAGTTGGAGCGAATGCCGGAAGTGGTTGCTTACGCTCGCAACGACCATCTGGATTTCACCATTCCCTATGGGTGGGAAGGCGTGCGCCACGAATACCGTCCGGACTACCTCGTCCGCTTGCGATGCCCAGACGGGCGCACAATCATGGTGATTCTCGAGGTCAAAGGCTTTGAGAACGAACAAGACCGACAGAAAGAGGCAGCGGCGCACCGCTGGGTACGGGCAATAAACCACCACGGTGAGTTCGGGACATGGGTTTTCTGCGTCTGCAGAGACCCCAGTCAACTCACAACCATACTCCAGAACATTGCGAGCAGCCTCTGCAATGGAAGCCCCGATACTCTGGGAGATGTAGGGTAGACAGCAGCGCTAAGGCCGTCTTATAGCCCCGCTCTCCACCCTGCCGTGGCAGAGGCATTCCGGGGAGGTCTGTGGTCCGTCGCTACCGGATGCAAGTACCGCAGGAGACGGCTGGCCCCTTCGGCAAGGAGCCAGACGGTCAACGAGGCACCCAGGACGAGTCCCCATGTCCACAGAGGAAGGCGAACAGCATTGACTAGCTCTGGGAAGAACTGGCCGAGCAGGAGCTGGAGGAGGTAGCTTGCCCCAATGGCCCCATGGAGGAGCCAGTTCTGCAGCGGACGTACGTGAGTGCGACGTGCTGCGTAGGCGCAGAGGAGCTGCCCTAATGCCATGAAGTGAAAGGTCGCGCTCTGCGCAGCAGTGTAGCCGAGCACTGGCGATAGCCCCACGAGCAGTCCCATCCCTATCGCTGCCCCCACTACCCCCGTGGACAGAATGAAGCGGAGGCTATGCCGGTCCAGCAAGGGGCTCTGCTTCGGGCGCGGCGGAAAGGAGAGCACACCTGGATTCCGATCCACCGCCAACGCCAGTGCTGGGAGCCCGTTGGTGACTAAGTTGATCCACAGAATCTGGACGGCCGTCAGCGGCAGCAGGAGTCCTTGCTGTTCTGTCTCCCCTTGGCCGAGCGCCAACCAGAGCATTCCTGCGGTCACGAGCAGGATTTCGGCGAAGTTGATGGCGAAGAGGAAACGCAGGAACTTCTGGATGTTCTCGTAGATGCTCCGCCCCTCCTCCACGGCCGCTACGATGGTGGCGAAGTTATCGTCCAGCAGGACGATATCGGCCACTTCCCGGGCCACGTCGGAGCCCCGGACTCCCATCGCTACAGCAACATCGGCGTGTTTGAGCGCGGGTGCGTCGTTGACTCCATCGCCTGTGACTGCTACAACGTGTCCCGCTCTCTGGAACGCCATGACGATACGCAGCTTATCCTCCGGGGCGACGCGGGCGAAGATGTTGGCCTGGACGAGCTCCTCGTCAGTCAGCGCGGCTAGTTGCTCCCCGGTCACAACCCGCTGGGTGGGGATACCAACCCGCTCGGCGATCGCCCGGGCTGTGGCAGGGTGGTCGCCAGTGAGCATGACCGTACGGATCCCGGCCCTCTGGGCCTCCCGCACAGCCTGTGGGACCTCTGGGCGGGGAGGGTCCTGTAGCAAGACGAAGCCCAGGAAGCTTAGCCCTTCCTCCTGCTCCCCTTCCCCGTAAGCCAGCGCAATGACCCGATAGCCACCAGCGGCATATTGCTCGGCCTCTTGGGCCAGCGCTGAGCGCTCTTGGTCGGAGGCGGCTAGGCGCGGCAGGAGCGACTCCGGAGCTCCTTTGAAGAAGCTGCCGCGAGGTGTGGTGACGCGCATGAACTTCCATGCGCTGTCAAACGGGCGCTCGGCGATACGGGGATATTCGCGGCGCACCACCTCCACTGACACCGATTGGGCGGCGTACTCCAGCAGCGCCAGCTCCAGCGGGTCACCAGCCCCTGTGGCAAGGTCGGCATCGTTGCAGACGACCATCGCCACCAGCGCCCGCTCATGGTCTGGGGCAATGAGGCGCTGGACGCGCATCCGATTCTCCGTGAGCGTGCCGGTCTTGTCGGTGAGGATAGCGGTGACGCTCCCCAGAGCCTCCACGGCTGCCAGCCGGCGTACGACTGCCCGCCGGCGCGACATCCGCTGCACCCCGAGGGCCAAGCTCAGTGTCAGCGCCGCTGGGAGCCCTTCGGGGACCGCCGCCACTGCGAGGGCCACAGCAAAGAGGAGGAGTTCCCGCGAAGGCCGCCCCGCAATCCCCCAACCCAGGAGGAAGACGAGCACGGCAAGGATCAGAACGAGCAGCGCGATCCACCGTCCGAAGCGCTCCAGCCGCTGCTCCAGCGGAGTCTTGCTCTCTGTCACCCTCCCCAAGAGCTCTGCGATACGTCCCATCGCGCTCTGCATTCCCGTCCGCTCCACCTGCAGCAGCACCCGTCCGCGCACCAGGAGGGTGCCGGCGGAGAGCTCGTCGCCGATTCCTTTCTCCACGGGCACGCTCTCGCCCGTCAGGATGCTCTCGTCCACGAGGACTCCCGAGCACTCCATGGCCCGACCGTCAGCGGGGATGCGGTCCCCAGCCTCCAGTCGGACGAGGTCACCAGGGACGAGTTCCCGGGCAGGGATCCGCCGAAAACGGCCATCCCGCAGGACCCATGCCCAGGGCTGGACCAGCCGCTTCAACTGCCGCAGTGCATGCTCCGAACGCCACTCCTGCACCGTACCCAGCACGACGTTGAGGAGGAGAATCCCTGCAATGGCCGCACTCTCCAACGGGACTCCCTGGCCCTCTTTCCAGAGCCAGAACAGAAGGTCCAGCGCCAGCGCCCCGAGCAGGATATAGACCAGCGGGCTCTGGAGCTGCCGCAGCGCCTTCCGCCACAGTGTTTCTGGGGGCCGCTCCGGCAGCGCGTTCGGTCCGTACCGTCGCAGCCGTTCTTGGGCCTCCGCGTGGGAAAGCCCACGCATCAGCGGTCTGGAATGCTCCATTGCCTCTCAGAGGCCTCCCAAACCGCTCCCGCTGGTCGGAAGCCAGCGGAAGACGCACACCACCGATGGCTCTGGTACATGCCTATGGCCCCTGGTCCCTCGCCCGTTCGTGGAGAAGGAGTGTCTGCCATGCCTCCCAAGTCTGGCGGCGCTGGAGGAACGCCTTTGCGATGCGCTGCAGTTGCACCCAGCGCCATGCGGCCTCTCCGGAGTCTGTCGCCGCGTAGAGCAGCGCGTAGAGCGCCCGCAACGGGTCGCCAGCGGCGAGCTCCAGCTCTACGTCGTCGGCGCGAACTCCTTCGGGGAAGTTGGGGAAGCTCGGGTCTGGTTCTGGAATCCGCTCTACGCTGGCCAGCAGCGCCAGGTCCTCACCTGTCAGGATAGGGCTCCTCCGAATCGGCTCCGGTAGTGCATCCACCCCTATCCCGCGCCCCTCTGGACGCGGCATCTGGAACAGTGCATCCCCGAAGGCACGACAGTACCAGTCGTAGCCCAGGCGTCCGACCAACTGCAGGCGGTTCGGGTCGATCCGGCCATCTACGAACGCGGACTCAGCGACGTGGAAGAGCACCACTTCCAGGATCACCAGGTTGCCGTTCCCACCGCGGTCGCGTGCCAGCGGGATATGCTCCAGCAGCACGCACTCCATGATGTACGGCGACTCCGCCACCCCTGGAGGACGCACGCGGTGGCTGGGCCGCTTCGTCAGGCCAGCTTTGGTGAACTCATCCACCCCGTACTCATACTCCGCCGAGGCCAAATTGACCCTCTCGGCAATCCGCGCCGTCACGACGCTGATGGTGCATTCCCCGGTCTCCAGCAGGTTCCGCAGCGTATCCTTCGGCTCCATCGTGCGCAGAGAGTGTGCTGGGCCGATAGCCACAATCGGCGGATGGGAGGCGAAGGCGTTGAAGAAGCTGTACGGGGCCAAATTCACTCGGCCGGCGCTGTCCTGCGTTGCTACCAGTGCAATCGGCCGCGGGGCAATCCCACTCAAGACCAACTGGTGCCGCTCCCGGTACGAGAGCTGCGCCGGATCAATCGTGCGCATAGCGTCCTACGCCATCTCCACAAGCTCTAAGGGCAAGGCATGGAGGAGCTCTCCATCAACGGCGCCACGGAACTGCTGGAAGTTCTCGGCGAAGAGCCGCTGGAGTCGGCGGGCAGCCTCGTCATAAGCGTTCGGGTCCGACCAGAGCTGCCGCGGCTGCAGAATCTCCTGCGGTATGCCTGGGCAGCTCGTCGGGACCTCCAAGCCGAAGAAGGGCTCACGCACGTACTCCACCCCTTCCAGCGCTCCGGAGAGCGCTGCCCGCAGCAGTGCCCGCGTATGGGCAATGCTGATGCGATGTCCTACCCCGAAGCCGCCCCCAATCCATCCCGTATTGACCAGCCACACGCGGCTCCCATGGCGCTGCATCCGCTCCGCCAGCATTCGGGCGTAGACCCACGGGTAGTGCACCATGAACGGGGCTCCAAAGCAGGTGCTGAAGGTAGGCACCGGGTCTTTGATCCCTCGCTCCGTTCCGGCAACCTTCGCCGTGAAGCCGGAGAGGAAGTGGTACATCGCCTGCTCAGGCGACAGCCGCGCAATCGGTGGCATCACCCCGAACGCGTCGCAGGTCAGGAAGAAGATGTTCCGCGGATGCCCGCCACGGTTCTCCGGGACGACGTTCTCCATCATGTCCCGCGAGTACGAGCCCCGCGTGTTCTCCGTGATGCTGGCATCGGCGTAGTCTACCTCCCGCGTCTCCGGGTCGTAGACGACGTTCTCCAGAATCGTGCCGAAACGGCGGGTCATCGCGTAGATGATGGGCTCTGCCTCAGGCGAGAGGTTGATGACCTTGGCGTAGCAGCCGTTCTCGAAGTTGAAGACCCCATCATCGCTCCAGCCGTGCTCGTCGTCTCCGATGAGCGCCCGCTCGGGATCGGCAGAGAGCGAGGTCTTCCCTGTCCCCGACAGCCCGAAGAAGAGCGCCACATCCCCCTCCTTGCCCACGTTCGCGGCACAGTGCATCGGGAAGACGCCCTGGAAGGGCAGGAGGTAGTTCAGCACGGTGAAGACCGTCTTCTTGATCTCGCCGGCATACGCTGTACCGGCAATGAGCGCCATCCGCTCGGCGAAGTTGAGGAGGATGATGGCCTCTGAGCGTGTCCCATCCAGCTCCGGTACGGCCTTAAAGCCTGGAGCATGCACGATGGTGAAGTCGGGCTCAAAGGACGTATCGCCAGGGTCAGCCGCGATGAACATGTTGTAGGCAAACAGGCTATGCCATGCCTGCTCGGTCACGATACGGACACGGAGCCGGTAGCGCGGGTCGGCCCCACCATAGCAATCCCGCACGTAGAGCGGCCGCCCCTGGAAGTAGGCCTGTAGCCGCCGCTTGAGCTGCTCAAAGCCCTCGGGAGGAAAGGGGCGGTTGACCCTCCCCCACCAGATGTGCTCGCGGTTGGCTGGCTCCTCGACGATGAACTTGTCTTGCGCGCTACGCCCCGTGTACGGTGCCGTACAGGCAATGAAGGCCCCCTGCGCCGACAGCACCCCCTCCCCCCTCCGGAGTGCATGCTCGTAGAGCTCGGCAGGCGCCAGGTTGTAGTAGACCTCCCCCACGTTGTGGAAGCCCTGCTGGAGGAGCCACTGCCGTAGTGAGTCCGGCGATTTCATACTCCCAACTCCCACTGAGACACGAACCCGCCGCGGCGCAAAAATCAGACTTTCCGGCCAAACCTCAGGCGGTACAGGCTCAGACCTCCTGTACCGTCCCATGGCCGCCATAGCTCTGCGTCTCCGCGGAGCAACCCTGGATTCCCCCCAACCAGGGGTTGACTTAAGCTGCGTAGCTGCGTAAATTTGCAATCGAACTCTCTCCCCTTTCGAGGGGAGCGATGGTACGGTGGGCGTTTTGCTACGGTAGAAGCCGTCGTGCCAAAGAGACGCTGAAGGAAACGGCAAGGCTTTAGGGAGTAGCGTAGGAAAGTGCTTCTCCACCACGCGACCCCCTCCGAACGGGGAGGAAGGCAGTGTAGTACGGAGTATGTTGAACCACAACGTGAGGTCCAACCATGGTCTACTGAGTTCTGCTATGGAGTGTGGCGCTGCTTGCGGCTGCCTTCCCGGCATGGGGGCAGAACTGGAGTCTGACGGGGAATTCGCTAACTGGAACCGAAGTGCTGGGCTCCACGAATGCTCAGCCCCTGCGGCTGATCACCAACAACACCGAGCGGATGCGGATTCTCGACAACGGGAACGTGGGTATCGGGCTGACGGCGCCGGGCCAGCGCCTGGTAGTGGCGGGCAACATTGGGCTGCAGGCCGGGGCAGCAGCGTTTGTAGGGACGCTGGACAACAACCGGCTGGAGCTGCAGGTCAACAACCAGGCATCGTTGATTCTGAACCTGCCGGGCACCATAGCCCCAGGCTGGAGCATCCAGCGGGATGCTGGTGGGAACACACGCGGCCTGCATGCGGTGGACCTGCAGAGTGCGCGCACCGCTGCCGCGCAGGTTGCCAGCGGTGACTACAGTGTCATCGGCGGGGGCTCCTCCAACACCGCCAGCGGCCACTACAGCACCGTCGGCGGGGGCTACTCCAACACTGCCAGCAGATGGTACAGCACCGTCGGCGGGGGCTTGTCCAACACCGCCAACGGCACCTACAGCACCGTCGGCGGGGGCTACTCCAACACCGCCAGCGGCGGCTACAGCACCGTCGGCGGGGGCTGGCTCAACCACGCCAGTGACTCTCTCTCTGCCATCCCAGGCGGGTTCAACCTGAAGGTCGGCAAACGCAGCTTCGGCTTCAGCGGGCAGACGAGCACGACACAGACGGATCTGAGTGCGCACAGCAACATTGCGGCCTTTGTGGACGTGGACCTGTGGCTGTACAACGTACGCAACCAGGCCTCGGAGCTGCGGTTGTACGAGCGTTCGGGGGCGGGGACGAACTACACGGCCCTGCGGGCGCAGGACCAGGGGAGCGACATTGTGTACGAGCTGCCGGCGACAGTAGGCACGGCGGGGCAGGTCCTGCGAATTGCCTCGGTCAGCGGCACCACGGCCACCCTGGAGTGGGCCTCGGTCGCACTTCCGAACGGTACAGCTGACGGGCAGTTGCTGCGCTGGAACCAGAGCGCCACGGCCTGGCAGCCAGTGGGACTGAGCGCTGGGGCGGGGATAGCCATCAGCAACACGGCCACAGGCATCACGATTACGAACACAGGGGACACCGACGCCAGTAATGATGTAACCACGATGACCTCATTCAGTGCTGCAGCAGCCTCCGATGCGACGGTCAGCGGGACGTACGATGCGTTGGACATCCAGTTGAAGAGTGGGGTTGTGGGCAGCACGGAGCTTGCCAGTGGGGCTGTTGCAACGGGGCACATCCAGGATGGGGCGGTGACGAGCGGGAAGATTCAGGACGGGACGATCGTGGATGCGGACATCAGTGCGAGTGCCGCCATAGCGGTGAGCAAGCTGGCGGCAGGCAGCAACGGGCAGGTGTTGGCCACGGTGGACGGAGTACCCACGTGGACCGATATTGGCTCTGGAACTGAGATGGACCCGCAGGTCCACGACGCAGCGTTTGACACGTATGGCACGGGTCGGGTGGCCTTCTGGGACGATGCCAATAATCGGCTCATCGGGGATGAGAACCTCTTCTGGGACAACACGAATAAGCGGTTGGGCATTGGGACAAGCACTCCGCAGGCGAAGCTGCATGTGCACTCCTCAAACATCCAGGTAACCAGCAGCACAACGGGGAGCAGCAGCGGGGATGGGTTTGAGATAGAGCTCTCCGGCAACGACGTCCAGCTCCGGCAGAATGAGAATGCGGAGATTCAGTTCCGCACGAATGCCGGAAGTGGCACGGACACGGTCAAGATGCGCCTGACGGCGGATGGGCGGCTCTTCTTCTCCCCGAGCAACGGAGCGAGCTACCGGGTGGACCTGCCGAATAGCAGCACTCCCGGGGTCGGGCGCATTCGGGCGAACGCCTACGCGAGTTACTCCTCGCTGCGGTACAAGGACGAGGTCCGACCCATCGGGGAGGCGCTGGGGAAGGTGCTGCGGCTGCGGGGGGTGGAATTCCGGTGGAAGCCGGAGCATGGCGGGCGGGAGGACATTGGATTCATCCTGGAGGAGGTAGCGCCGGTGGTGCCGCAGGTGGTGGACCGCGACCCACAGACGGGAGAATTGCTGGGGATGGACTACAGTCGGCTGACGGCGCTGCTGGTGGAGGCACTCAAGGAGGAGCACCGGCGGAACGAGAGCTTGCGGGAGAAGGTGGGGCAGATGGAGGAGGAAGTCGCTCGGCTGCGGCTGCTGGTGGAGCAACTACTGCAGGAGCGGGGCGGCCGAGGCGGGGAGACCGGCGGCACGCAGATTCACGATGCCTGGCTGGGGCAGAACATCCCGAACCCGCATGATGGGACGACGACAGTGCCGTACTACATCCCGGCTGGTGTCGGTCGGGCCGAGCTAGTGGTGCGGGACTCGCGGGGTCGGGAGCTGCGGCGGGTAGAGTTGCCCGAGCGCGGGGCCCATGGGCAGGTGACGCTGGAGATGCGGCTGTTGAGTGCCGGGGTGTACGAGTACAGCCTGGTGCTGGACGGGCGCGTGGTGGCCACACGGCAGATGACGCTCGTGCGGTAAGCCTGGGGCGCACACTGAGACAGCATGTCGGGGCGCACGGTAGCCGTGCGCCCCGATGTGTCTTTCCGAACCCCTGCCGTATTTTGGCGTCTGCTGCAGTGTCCAATCCTTAAGGGACCCCATGCCACACACTGCTGTCCGTGCCGTCCTCGGCCTTGCTGTTGTTGGTTCTCTCGGATGGGGTCAGCCTCGGCAGAGCCGTGAGGCGACCGTGCTCCTCCGCTATGCCCTCCAGCCCGGTACCCAGTGGACCTACGAGCTGAGCTATCGCTATGAAGAGGTCCGGCACTCCGCTGTGACGGGTTCAGAGGGGAGGCCAGTCGCGACGATTTGGCACGCCCCCCTCCACTACACCTTGCTCTCCGCGACACGGGACACCTTCGTCCTTCGGGAGGTCGTAGACTCCCTGGTCACCTCTGTGGTGGTCGAAGGGGCCAGATATACAGACACGATCGCCTCGCCGCGGGGGGTAGAAATCACCCACACTCTCACCCTCCATGGAGGCCCTGTATCCGCGACATCGAACGTTCGGGACAGCCTCCTCTGGCGCTGGCTGGGCTTCGAGGAAGGGGGAAGGAGCGTCCTGATTAACCGACGTCGCTGGCCCTCGTGGTTCTTCTCCTACCCCGCACAGGCCATCCCTGTGGGCCACACATGGAGCGAAGTGTGGCGAGACTCCATCCAGAGAGAGGACGAACAGACGGTCTGGAGTGCCGACGTCCGCCATACGCTGGAGGCGGTTGTGGACACGTTAGGCCATCGCTGCGCCCGCATCCGCTCCGAGATAGATTCGCTGAAGCTCTCCTCCAAGGCGCGGACGGACTTCGGCGACGACTTCTCGATGGAGCTCTCCGGGCGTGGTGTCGCGCTCACCTACGTCCAACTCTCCAACGGCCTCCCTCTGGCCCAGCAAGAGTCGCTGGACGTGGAAGGTGGCTTCGTGGTTAGTGGACAGGTGGAGGTCTTCGAAACCTTTGAGGAGCGCACGAGGATACAGCTCCGTCGGCGATGAGCAGCACGGGCAGCCGACATCCCTGACCCGTGCGTACCAGTCTGGCAGTAAGTATGGCAGCACGGTAGAACTACTGCTTCCCCACTGCTCAGCGCCGATACCGGGATTCCAGTTTGGGATGGCAGGGACCAAGGCCTTGAGTCCCAGAGCAGAGCCACAAGTACAAGCCCCGGCGTTCTCCGACGCTCTGTCTGGCGTATTTTGCGCCCACTGCATGTGCCATATCTCCCGAAGCTCCATGCGACATTTCAGCGCCCATCTTG
The DNA here is from genome assembly GCA_025059875.1 of Candidatus Kapaibacterium sp. Lineage (NCBI taxonomy): Bacteria > Pseudomonadati > Bacteroidota > Eximiradiia > Eximiradiales > Kapaibacteriaceae (SeqCode) > Kapaibacterium (SeqCode) > Kapaibacterium sp. (SeqCode). Next base: position 57,587 of record JANXCT010000009.1, on the reverse strand, counting down.
CCCTTGTCTGCACCATGGCCAGCCTCCTCTGGTGCGAACAGCGCCCAACTGCATCCCAACGGAATACCGTAACGCTCCGCTATGCCCTCCAGCCTGGTACCGAGTGGACCTACGAGCTGGAGAACCGGATTGAAATGACCCAGAGCTTCATGGGCATCGGAAACCCCGAAGGAACAACGGTCACAGCAACTGTGCGGATGCCTATTCGCTACACGGTGCTCCACTCCTCACCGGATAGCCTCATACTGCGTGAAGTCGTGGACTCGCTGTCCATCTCCATGAAGGCAAAGGACGTGGGCCTCATCTACGACACGGTCTTCTCCTCGCCGCAGGGGATTGCAACGACGTACACCCTCAGCCCTTCTGGCCAGCTACTGTCAGTAGAGCGGCGAGTAGCCGACAGCAGCTTCTGGAGCTCGGTTGGCAGTGCACCTCTTGGCAGGGACATGTTCCGCGGTAGCCGGCGTCGGCTGCTCACATGGTTCCTCCCTCTCCCGGACCGAGCTATCTCCGTGGGACACACATGGACGGAAGAGGGGCACGATACCACCCGAGATGAACAGCAGACGAGCATCTATCGGGTGAGTCTATCCCACACACTGGAGGCGGTGGTGGACACTCTAGGCCACCGTTGTGCCCGAATCCGCTCCGAGCTGCGGTCGCTGAATATCCACCTCACGGCCCGCACACAGTTTGGCCAGATCTCTACAGAAATGACTGGCAGCGGGGTCACCATCACCTACGCGCCGCTCTCCCGAGGGGTTCCCATCTTCCAGCGAGGACGCCTCCAGTTGGAGGGCTCATTTGCATTTGGTGGACAAGCGGAGGCGCTGGGGACGACCGAGCAGACAATGGAGGTAGTACTCCGTCAGCGATGAGCTGGCGACTGTGGTTGCTAGTCAGCAGCGCTGTGGTGGCGCACAGCAGCCCGCAACTGCCAATTCTGCCCGATACTGTATGCCTCCGCTACCGCTTCCAACCGGGAGATACGCTTATCTACCGCGTGGAAGCGCAGGATAGCATCTTCATCTATGGTCAGCCTCCGCTGGTGCGGGAGCGGTACGAGACGCTCGTGCTCATCTGCGACTCCGTTGGCGCTGACGGCAGCTTCTGGCTCCGGATGGTGCCAACGGAGTTCCTGGCACGGGAACGCATGGATACACTGCAGAGCCTACGGCCCGTGTCGCCGTGCCAACATCGACCCGTTGTCCTGCAGGTGGATACCTTGGGAACCCGCCTCAGTGGGCATGCTCCAGAGAACACTGTCGTCTGCCCTGGGGGAGTGTTGCAGCTACCATTCCTCCAGCCGCTCCATGGCTGTATCCGCGCGCATGAGTCGTGGTTAGTGCAGGATAGCTTGCTCCTCTGGGAGAATGCGACACCGCCCCCGCGCTTTGCCCGGACGGCCCTGCTCCGTGCCTTCCTTCCGCGCGATACCCTTGGCCACCGCTGCCTGGAGGTGCAGTTCACGACGACGGGTAGCGGCTGGTATATCCGAGATTCGGCCTTCGCTGTCCGTGCTGTCACCAACTCCTTCGGACGGCTGCTGCTCTCAACGGAGGGCATCCCCGTGTGGAGCTACACAACCCAAGAGATTCGACTCAGCCTGCAGCTCGGCGGTACGGTCACGGAAGGGCTGCACTACATCAATCTCTGGCACCGTCTCGAGGAGTATCAGTCAGCACGTAGGAAGCTCTCTCCCAGCCCTGCAGTTCCCCCAGAAACTCCGGCACCAACACAGCGCCGACGACGTTCCCAGCGATGAGTCCCACAGAAGTGTCTCCACGATGGTCCTCTGCACCCTCCTTCTCCTTGGGTGGTTGGCAGTAGGAGCTCCTGCTGCTCAGACGCCCGGCAGCAAGCCCCTAAGCCTCGGAGAATGCCTTCGGCTGGCTTTCGCCAAGCATCCCGATCTCCTCACTGCATCGGCGCAGCTCTCCGCTACCGGGGCTGAGCTAACGGCCGCATTCGGGATGTACCTCCCTTCGCTCAACTTCTCGGCCGGGTACTCCCGCCAGCTCAACGTCCAGGGCGGCCGCAGCGTCAACATCGGTGGGCAAGTCATTCGCCTCCCTGCGGTGGACCCAGACGCTTACAGCCTCAGCCTGACGGGCAGCTACATCCTCTTCGACGGCTTCGGTCGGGAGTATACCTTCCAGCGGGCACAGTCGGCCGTTTCGGCAGCTGAAGCAACGCTGGCCTACACCCGCCAGAGAGTCGCTGCGGAGGTCATTCAGCTCTACATGGAGGCACTGAAGGCCGAGCGCCTCGTCGCTGTCCGGCAGCAGCATTACGAGCTGGGACAGCGAGAGCTGGAGCGGGTTCGTGCTACCGTGGAGGTCGGTCGGCAGCCAGTGACCACCCTCTATGCCCAGGAGGCAGAAGTTGCCAAGCGGGAAGTGGAGCTCCTGCAGGCTAAGCAGCAGTACGAACTTGCCCTTGCCCGGCTACGCCACCTCGTCGGGGCAGAACTGACAGACCCAATCGTCCTTGCCGACCCCACGCTGCCGGACTCGCTCACGCCGGAGACTGCCCGGGCACTGCGCCAGCAGTGGGGAACCTTCTCCGAACTACTACAGCGAGCACTTCAGAACCGTCAGGACTACCGAGCTGCCCAGCGGCGCGTGGAAGCCGCCCGTGCTGCGATTGCCGCAGCTCGCAGCCAGTATTTCCCCACGCTGACTGCTGCTGGAGGGTGGAGCTGGGCTAATTCCGCACTGCGCGACTTCGGGCAATTGGGACGTGCTTTCGTTGGGCTCCAACTCACTGCTACCCTCTTCGACAACTTCCGCACGAATGCTCAACTGCAGGCTGCCGAAGTCCAGCACGTCCAAGCCCAAGCAGAACTGGAGAAACTCCGACAGGGAATCGCTCAGGAGCTGCAGGAATCCCTGCTGACGCTGGAAGTGATAGCACAGCAGTTAGAGGCAGCCTATCGCTCGCTGCGCTCCGCAACGATGTACATGGAGAACGTCCGCTCTCGGTACGAGCTCGGGGCAGCAACGAGCGTGGAGCTCTTTGCAGCAGAAGCTCAGCGCACAAGCGCTGCAGCTACGGTCGTTAGCCTAAGCTATGACTTCCTCGCCGCTCAGGCACGGGTCCAGTACGCTGTTGGGCTCTTGGAACCGTAGGTCGTTCAACAAACCAACACGCCATGCTCAAGAAACGTCGTCGCTGGCTCTTCGTACTCCTCGGTGTGCTCCTGGGAGTCATCCTCGTACTCATCTTCGCCTCTCGAGGCGAAGAGGCCATTGCTGTCACTGTTGAGCCTGTCCAGCGGAGGACGATTACGCAGATCGTTAGTGCCGTTGGCGTCCTGCGGCCTGAGACAGAGGTTAAGCTAAGCTCAGAGACCAGCGGGGAGGTCATTGCCCTGTTTGTCAGGGAGGGCGATACGGTGAAGGCGGGACAATTGCTACTACGCATCCAGCCCGATATCGCCCAGACCTTCCTAGAGCAGAGTGCCGCCGCCGCCGAAGCAGCCCGGCGGATGATGGAAGCAGCCAAAGCCGAGTGGGAGCGGACACGCACAGAGCTGGAACGGGTCACCGAACTCTTCCGCCGGATGGCCGCCTCTCAACAGGAACTCGATCAGGCCCGGACAGCCCACGAACAGGCCTTCAACCGCTACAATGCCGCCATTGCCGACTACGAACGAGCTCAAGCCGCCCTCCGGCAGGCACGGTATCAGCTCTCCCGCACTGCTCTCTACGCCCCCATCTCCGGCATCGTGACTTCGCTGTCGGTTGAAGCGGGAGAGAAGGTGGTAGGGACGGCTCAGATGCAGGGCACGGAACTCCTGCGGATCGCCGATTTAAGCCGTATGACTGCTGTTGTAGAGGTCAACGAGAACGATGTTACCCTCCTCCAGCTCGGCGACACCGCAGAAGTAAGCGTTGACGCACTACCGGACCAGGTCTTCCGCGGAATCGTCACGGAAATTTCCCACTCGCCCAAAGTCGGCCGCGCCGGAACTCAGGATGAGGTTGTCAACTTTGAGGTGAAGATCCTACTGCTGGAGACCGACCCACGGCTGCGACCTGGGATGAGCTGCAATGCGGACATCCGAACGGAGACCCGCTACAACGTCCTGGCAGTCCCATTACAAGCCGTCACCGTCCGGCTCGAGAAGGATGACACCACACGGACTGCCACGCGCCGCCGCCCGCCAACCGTAGTCTTCCTCCACGACAGAGGGCGTGCCCGGATGGTAACGGTGGAGACCGGCATCAGCGACCGCGACTACATCGAGATTCGGAGCGGGCTCACCGAAGGAGCTCAAGTCATCACTGGGAGCTTCCAAGCCATCACCCGCCTGCTCTACGACGGTGCACCAGTGACCCTGCAGCAGCAGGAACGGCAGGGAGCCACAAGGGACGGGCAGACACAGTGAGCGTGACACAGAGCGATGGAACCCCCGCTGATTGTGCTGCAGAACATCACGAAGGTCTACCGCCTGGGAGCAGAAGAGGTCCATGCCCTTCGGGGCATCTCGCTGCAGATTGACCGCAACGAGTACGTGGCCATCATGGGGCCCTCGGGCTCCGGAAAGTCAACCCTGATGCACATCCTGGGCCTTTTGGACAGGCCAACCTCTGGGCGCTATTCCTTCCGAGGACAGGATGTCAGCCAACTGAGCGACGACGAGCTAGCACAGCTCCGCAACCGCGAGATCGGTTTCGTGTTCCAGAACTATAACCTCCTCCCTCGGGCAACGGCACTGAAGAACGTAGAGCTCCCGCTCATCTACGCCGGCTTGCCCGCAGAAGAGCGCCGCCAACGCGCCCAAGCAGCATTGGAAGCTGTCGGCTTAGGAGACCGCCTCCACCACCGCCCAAACGAGCTCTCCGGCGGGCAGTGCCAACGGGTCGCGATTGCCCGAGCCTTGGTCGTCAACCCCTCCCTTATCCTCGCAGACGAACCGACGGGAAACCTGGACACGGCCACGAGCGAGGATATCATGCAGCTCTTCAACCAACTATGGCAGCGCGGCAACACCATCGTGCTCGTCACCCATGAGGAGCATATCGCCCGCCATGCCCAGCGCATCATCCGGATCCGCGATGGGCGCATAGAATCTGACACACGCTACGATGCGACCGTCCAACGACAGCCCACCGGAGGCTCGGAATGTCCCGATGGGTAGAGCTGTCAGAAGCGCTCGCCGTCGCGATTGATGCCATCAGAGCTAATGCCTTCCGCTCGCTGCTGACGACCCTTGGAATTGCTGTCGGCAGCCTTTTTGTCTCCCTCATGGGCTGGTTCCTCTATGGCTTAGACACCACACTGGAGCGGACCATTGCCCTACTTGGCCCAGACATGCTCTACGTTGACAAGTGGGACTGGAGTGGGCAGACACGGTGGGAGGAAGTCCGCTCCCGCAAGGACATCACTTACCGACAAGCCCAGGAGCTGATTGTGTCCCTCACTGGAGCTGAGGTAGCTGTGCCCCTTGTGGATGCCTTTGGCATAACCGTCTCCGCGGGAGGGCGTGCCGTGAAGGACCTCATAGTCGTCGGGACCCTTAGTACCTACGGGCAGACACCCCTTGGCACTATACAGCTTGGGCGTTTCCTCTCCGCAGCGGAAGATCGCTATGGCGTTCCGGTCGTCGTCCTTGGTTACCTGGCAGCCCGTGAGCTCTTCCCCAGAGAGAATGCCATCGGGAAGACTGTACGAATTGCTGGCTACCCCTTCACAGTCGTGGGGATCCTGGAACAACAGGGCACGACCTTCGCCGAGTTCATTGACAAGCAGATCTTCATTCCGCTGCCGACGTTCCAGCGTGTACTCGGCTTCGCAAAGCGCTCGTTCACCATCGCTGTCAAAGCTGGCTCAGAAGAGCGGATGGAGCAGGTCCGTGCCGAGCTACGAGCTCTGATGCGGCGCATCCGCGGATTGCCCCCTGGGGCACCGGATGATTTCTCCATCAACGAGATCCAAGTCTTCCGCGATCAGATTGCTGGACTGCGGCGGGCCGTCTGGGGAGTAGGGATCGGGATGTCGATGCTGTCCTTCATCGTTGGCATCATCGGGATTGTCAACATCATGTTCGTTTCGGTCGTCGAGCGTACGCGCGAGATTGGGATCCGCAAAGCCGTTGGAGCCCGCCACAGCTCGATTGCACTCCAGTTCTTGCTGGAAGCCACACTGTTGTGCGTTGCTGGAGCGGCGATCGCCCTTGTGGTAGGGAACGGCATTGCAGCCCTCATCGTCCTCGCTGTCCCACAGGCAAAGTTCCTAACCCCCTACATCCCCCCGCAGCACATTGGCCTGGCACTGCTCATCGCTTTCAGTGCGGGCATTATTGCTGGCTGGGCCCCCACCCTGCGAGCCGCACGCCTGGATCCTGTACAGGCTCTCCGCTACGAGTAGGAGACTCCCCGCTACATACTTGCTTCAGAAGCCTCCGCTACGAGTTTGGTCTCAGGAACTTCATCCCACCAAGCAGAGATGACACCACCCCCAAGGAGTTCATCGCCATCGTAGAGCACGGCAGACTGGCCCGGAGTAATTGCGCGTCGTGGCTCATCGAAGCGGACCCACAGCCGCCCGGTATCGTCTTGCCAGGCCGTGGCAGGAGCTCCCTCGTCCTTGTAGCGAATCTTCACTGTGCACCGGATCCCTTCAGCGGGCAGCCTCTCAACGGCAATGAGATTAGCTGAATCTGCAACCAGCCCCCAATGGTAGAGATGCCGCTGAGGACCGACGACGAGAGCATTCTGCTCTGGCAGAATCTCCAGCACGTACAGAGGCTCCGGCGCTGCAATCCCCAGGCCTCGACGCTGCCCGATGGTGTAGAAGGGATACCCCTCGTGGTGCCCAACGACACGGCCATTGTAGAGGATGGGGCCACCTCGGAGCTTCTCGGTTCGCTGCGGCTCCATTTGGCGCAGGAAGCGACGATAGTCGTTGTCGGGCACGAAGCAGAGCTCGTAGCTCTCGGGCTTCTGGGCAATCTCTAAGCCGAGTCGTTCAGCCTCGCGCCGCACCTCCTCCTTCGTCAACTCGCCCAATGGGAAGAGTGTCCTCGCAAGGAAAGCCTGGGGGAGCATCCAGAGGGCATACGACTGGTCCTTCCGTTCATCACGCCCGCGCAAGAGTCTGTACCGTCCACGCTCAGCATCGTGGAAGAGTCGGGCGTAATGACCTGTGGCTACGTACTCCGCACCCAAGGCATCAGCCTTCCGGAGGAGCTCACCCCACTTGATAGTGCGGTTACAGCGAACGCATGGGTTCGGTGTCCGCCCGCGGAAGTACTCCTGCACAAAGTAGTCGATGACCTCACACCGGAAGGGCTCAGTGAAGTCTACCACCAGGTGCGGAATCCCCAACTGCAAGCAGACTCGCCGCGCATCATTGATGCCCTCCAGCGAGCAGCAACTGGACTCGTTCCCGATGTTGCCCCCGACGTCTTCGTAGTTGTAGGTCTTGATGGTGACCCCAATGACCTCGTACCCCTGCTCCACGAGCAGAGCTGCTGCAACGGAGGAATCCACCCCTCCGGACATACCCACTACAACGCGCCGGCAATTCCGCTGTGCCATCCGCCTCTGGTCCATGCGTGAACTGCAGCAGCATAGACGAACCAGCCGCGCCAGCTATGGGTAGCTCTCACATACTGCCGGCTACCACACGGCATCCTCAGCGCTGCCTTCGGCAGCTCCTCGCCCGCATCTACCTTCCACGGCATCCTACCACCTCAACCCTTGGCTATCGGCAACATCTAAACGCCGCTGTTACCGCATTGCTCCCGCGACGAATGGAACGATGTCGCCCCAGCAGCCGTGCCCTCGCACCAGCTCCTAGGGCTTCCACAGCTACATCCTCCCCTTAGACCGCGGCAGAGCGCCCGCCTCCGCCGGACTCGCTCCATAGGTTACGCCACCCCACTGTGGGACCACGCAGCAGCTCTCCCCACCCAGCAGCTCTCCATAGTGCGCTTACCTTCCCTCGCCCGTTCCAACGTACTGACTGACGCAGTGCTATTGGTCTTCGCAACGAGCGACTTCCTCAGCGTTCGAGAACACCACGACCCCTTCTGGAGTCGCACCGACATCATGCGCCTCTCCCGTTGCCCCTGTCCCCACCGTTTGGAGGCACCAACTACTCAACGACAGCCGATACGCTACATCCGGACCAGCACCCCCAAGGTCTATGGCCCTAACATCCTGCCCTCCGAGCCGGTCCAGCGCCGTAGCCACACCCCAGCAGTGCTCTACTCCCACCAGCAACATCTACTAAGCAGCTTCCCCGTCCCGGCTACCGCCTCTACTGGCCCTGAGACAGCGGACGGCAGAAAGAGAATCGGTTCAGAGTGGCGACGAGCGAATCCTCCACGGCCTTAGCTCCAGCGGTGCGTCCAAAGCTGAGGATAGCGAAGAGGAGCGAGTCCTGGTCAGCCGTTGCCGCGTAGCCAGCCAAGGCGCTGACGTTGCGGAGCGTTCCCGTCTTGGCCCAGCAACGGCCTCGGCTCTCCTCCCAACCGAGGCGGTGTTTCAACGTCCCGTCCATCCCGCTCACTGCCAGGCTGCGTAGAAAGGCACCAGCGAACGGGGCTTGGAGTGCACGGGCAAGGAGCATAACGAGATCAGCAGCGGTGACTCGATTGCGCCGGGATAGCCCTGAACCATCTCGCAGACGGCATTCCGTGCATGGAATCCCCCACTGCTCCAGCAATCTCTGGAGCACCATCCGAGCTTGCTGCGCATGAGAGCCTTCCCCGTGTGCTGCTGCCCCCACCAGCTTGAAGAGGTGCTCAGCAACGAAGTTGTCGCTCTTCTTGTTCACCACAGCTACCACCTCGGCCAATGAACGCCGGTATTCAGCAAGGACTATCCCGCTCCGAGGGCATATCCCCACACCGAATCCCCCCTCTACCCGAATGCCGGCAGCACGCAGCCGCTGGAGGAACGTCGCCGCCGTTGCTATCTCAGGAGCTTCCATCGGAACGCTGACCGACCAAGTGCCTTCTGCGGGCACCCTCCCTGAGAGCACGATTCGCTGCACAGAGCCTTTCAAGAAGCTGCGAACATGGATCACAGCTCGAACCGCCCTTCTACCCTTTCGGCGCACGGGGATGCAACGGAGCCGAGAGACGTCTACGATAAAGGCCGGTGACAGTGGTACTGTCTGCGCCGTCAAGCGCCCGCGGACGGCACTGACGACAACCCGGACCTCGTTCCGATTGAAGCCCAGCGCCGTAATCGGCGGGAGCGGCTGGACGACGTCCGTATCCCCACTGTACTGCAGACGGTAGCGCTCCTCATCGAAGAGCGAGCCGTCCGCCAACACTGACCCAGTCACCCGCCGAACACCCTGCCGAGCCAACTGGGCAGCAATCTCCTCCAGCTCCCGCACCGTTAACAGTGCATCGCCACCCCCAACCACGTAGAGGTCGCCATGGATCGTCCCTTGAGCATCGACAGCAGCACTTGCCACAACACGAGTCACCACCGCTGCTGAATCTCCAAATGTTGCCAGAGCTGCAACAGTCCAGAACAACTTGGTCGTAGATGCCGGCGTGAGGGGCAGACGAGCGTTCTGCTCAAACAGCGGGCGTCCAGTCCGATCAGCAACTACGACCCCAACTTGCGCACGCCTTTCAAGGGGCTGGAGGAGTGCTTTGAGGCGGTTCCGGAGGCTCTCTACCGCAGCCGCACTGTCCAAGGCACTACAGCGAGCCCACGTAGGAACGCCAGCAACTGCAAGGAGGATTGCTCCGTGTACCAGTAGCAACATTCACTTGCTCGCGACGTCCTCCGAGAGTCGCTACAAAATTCTATCACAGTGCCGTACTGGCAATCCGAACCCCAAGCCGTGCCTGATGCCAGGGTTCACCGTATGCCCACCCAAGCTGGAGCTGCAGTGCCCCAGCAGCCGTCCGGAGTTGCCACTGAGTACCTACCCCTACTCGCCACCCCAAGAGTGCCATCCACCCAATATCTACGAATACCCCAGCGTACTCACTCTCGTTGAGAAGCCATCGCCCCTCCATCCCTCCCCAGAGAGCCCGAGGCGTCGCAAACTGCGCTTCCCGGTAGCCCCTCAGGCTCTGGACTCCACCGACACGGTAGAACTCCTCTCGCCGCAGCTCAGCTCCCACTAAGAACTGCCCTTGAATATGGAGGCGCGCAACGAGGGGGAACATCACGGAGACAAAGGCCTCAGAGCCCGCCTCCGCAGCAACTCGGAGCCAGCGGCGTTCTGGCTCCCCATAGCGCTGCCATCGATATGAAAGGCGCAGGAAAGTTCGAACTCCTTGGGCTGGATTCTGTGCCGGATGGAGCTGCCCCATCTGGAATCCACCACCGATGTATCCTGCGCGACTCCGCATCAGCCACCCCACATTCCCCGAGGGCACAATCCAGCGCCAGCCTCCGAAGAGCTCTGCCTGCCACCCTGCTGAGAGATGCCCTAACCACTCAACCCCTAGCTCCCAGCGGACATCCGAATACGTCGTGTCGTACTGTCGCAGCTCGTACTGTCCGCGCAATGCTACCCAGGGTGGTAGCGGCTCTGTGTACCTCACCGATAGCTCCTGCACTTGAGCAGCTGCTCGGTACCACCGCAAGCTGGCAGAACGCCCGCTCCCGAAAAGGTTTCCAAGCTGAGCCTCGGCCATCCCGCTCCACCCTCCAGCACCGCCGGATGGTGGAGCGTAGCCAAGGAAGCCCTCCAGTCGGGTGGCGCTGCGCTCCCGGAGAGTAAAGACAGCCGCCCATCGCCCATCAGGGAGGCTCTCTCGGCGCGGGGACTCAATGACTTCAATCCACGGTAACGATTGAAGCCGATGTCGCGCCCGCTCTAGAAGGGCATCTGAGAGCACCTCCCGAGCCTCAATCCCAACCCACCGCCGGAGGAATTCATCCCGTGTAGACCGCAAGCCGTGGAAGAGGACCGTGTCCGCCCGTGCCGGCTCCCCGCAGTAAAGGACACAGCGAAGCCGCACTCCTGCACCCTCCAGACGGACCTCCTGAACATCGGCCCAGGCATGCAGGTATCCTGCTGTTTGCGCTACCGCCACCAATTCCTTCAACAGCACCTGAATGTCATCCCGCCGAGCCTGGCGTCTCTGAAAGCCAGAGCTTACTTGTTGCACCCTCTGTTGGATTGGCTCGGGCAGGTCGGACAGAGAAGCTACCTCCACGGCCTCCACTGTCACCGGCTTGCCGAGGTAGAGAACATAGTACATACAGGCATGCTCGGCGTCCCACCACGGCTCTACCCGAGCAAACCAGTACCCCTGCTCGTGTGCCCATCGAAGCAGGGAGAGGCTGTCTTCCCGAACACAGGCGCGGAACTCTTCAGCCTCATAGCGGCGCCCAGACTGCAGACAGAGGGGCCACCGAAGGTCCACTACAATTGCCGGTTGCGGCCGTAGCTCAACAGCATTGATCCAGAAGCCATCATATTGCGAGCCAGCTACGAATCCCCCGCCAATGGTGGAGAGGAAGGCAGCCGTGAACACTCCTCGGAGCCGCCACAGAACCTCCCAGACGACAACCGCCGGGCGCTGGACTCCGATCAGTAACCAGACTGCTACCATACCGCTTTCCACTCCTTTTCCCCTTTCCACGTCAGTGCAGCGACAGGCTCTCCGAAGGCCCGCTTCGGTCTCTACCAACACTGGATGGGCATGTGTCCCTATGGGCAGCGCTGAGATGCTCCGCATCGGCATCGTCTGTTATCCCACTTACGGTGGGAGCGGAGTCGTCGCCACAGAACTCGGGAAGGCGTTAGCACGGCGCGGCTACCAGGTACACTTCATCACATACGCCCTCCCATGGCGTTTAGACGCTTTTCACGACAACATCTTCTTCCACGAAGTGGAGCTGCCGAACTACCCGCTGTTCGAGTTCCAGCTCTACTCCCTCGCTTTGGCTGGCAAGCTCGTAGACGTAGCCCGCTACGAGCGGCTCAATCTCCTCCATGTCCACTACGCTATCCCCCATGCTATCAGCGGTTACCTGGCCCAGCGCATGCTCCAAGAGCACCACGGACTCTCCCTGCCCGTTGTGACGACCCTCCACGGCACCGATATTACTCTGGTTGGCTTAGAGCCCTCCTTTCACCCTGTGGTACGCTTCTCGATAGAGCATTCCGACGCCGTCACGGCTGTCTCCTGCTTCTTGGCCGATAAGACTCGTCATCAGTTCCACATCCAGCGCCCGATTGAGGTTATCCCCAACTTTGTGGACACAAACTTCTTTACGCCTCGTCCCGACTCGGAACTACGGCGTCAATTTGCCGGCGAAGGAGAGCACCTCCTCATTCACGTCTCCAACTTTCGTCCCATCAAGCGCTCTCCCGACACGGTCCGTATTTTGGCGGAAGTCCGTTCTGCCGTGCCAGCCAAACTCCTCCTCATCGGAGACGGGCCAGAGCGCGGCGAAGCCGAACGCCTGGCGCGGCAGTTGGGGATTGACGAACACGTCCGGTGCTTAGGCAAGCAACCCATCACGCCAGAACTGCTCTCCATTGCCGACATCTTTCTCCTGCCTAGCCAGTCCGAGAGCTTCGGTCTCGCGGCCTTAGAGGCGATGAGCTGCGGGGTTCCTGTTGTTGCCACAACCGCGGGGGGCATTCCAGAGCTTGTCCGCCACGGCGAGACGGGATTCCTTGCAGAGATTGGGGACATCCAGCGCATGGCGCGCTACTGCATTGAGCTCCTGACGAACCCAAAGAAGCTCCACTCCTTCCGCGAGCGGGCCCGTCTACGTGCTCTGGAGTTTGACCTTGAGCGGATAGTCCCGCGGTATGAGCAGCTCTATCAACGAGTGCTCGAGCAGGCAGGGGTAGAGCTATAGGGCTCCTGGAGCATCCGCCCCCTCTTCCGGGAGCCGGAGCTGGCGAAGGCGAGCCTCCAGCACTTCCCCTTGGATCGGCTCAAACAGCGGCAGCTCTACTAGCCGTTCGACCTCCTCCAATGGGGGTAGCTCGTGCAGCGATGCCAGCCCGAAGAGATGCAAGAACTGCGGCGTCGTTCCGTAGAGTGCTGGACGCCCAGGAGCAGCAGCATGCCCTACCACGGTTAGGAGCCCACGGTCTACTAGGGACTGGAGAACGTCACCAGAGTTGACGCCGCGGATCGTATCAATTTCCGCGCGAGTGATAGGCTGTCGGTAGGCGACGATTGCCAAGACCTCCAGTGCTGCTTGGGAGAGCCGCCGCCGAGCCCGGCCAGAGAATGCCCGCTCAATCCACCAAGAAGCCTCTGGCGTGGCAACTAACCCATAGCTCTCTCCCAGCCTCTGCACGCGGTAGGGACGACCCGTCTCCTCCAACTCAGCGTTGAGCTCAGCGATGGCTCGCTCCAGCTCTTGCTCACCCACGCTACCAGCTGGAAGCCCGCATGCAGCGCAAACACGGAGTGCCAACTCACACACCTCCACCGGCGACTCAGCAGCAAATAGGAGTGCCTCCACGACACGCTTCAATGGCACCTCAAGACTCGAAGACCGCATGAGTGCCTTGAGCTGTTGCAACGACGGGTGCACAGAGGAAGAGAGGGGCAAACGGGACTTCCTGCTCCAGCATGACTTCCTGCTGCCGTGCAAGCTCCAACACCGCCAGAAAGAAGAGCACCCGCTCGGAGATCGGACGGTCCCACACTAGCTCTTCGAAGCTGAAGCGCTTGCGGCGACACAGCAGCTGGCCGATCCATCCCATATACTCTGCCACGGATGCTGCGACGGAGGGTAGTACCACCCTCGTGTCGTGTCCCGACCGACGGAGCAGCTGGCATAGCGCTTCCGCAAGTACCGTTGCCGGAAGGCGATCACTCAGTCTCTCCTCTTGCCGCTGCCATCGAATCGGGAACAGGCGCATGAAGCGTGGTTCTTGCTGTTCCCACCGCTGGCGCAGCAACAGCGCCGCGTACTTATACCGACGGTATTCCAGGAGCCGCTCCCAGAGCGGTTCCTCTGTCTCCCCAAGGGTTGGCTCGATGTGGTCCCCTGATGGCTCTTCTTGAAGTGCTGGCCGACGTAGTAGCCACCGGGCTTTAATGGCCAGCAGCTCTGCCGCTACCACGAAGAACTCCGCCGCCAGATCCAGCTCCACTGCTTCTGTCCAGCGAAGGTAGTCCAGAAACTGTTCAACTAGATCGGCGATCGGGACGCGCTCTATTGGCAGCTCTCGACGCTGCACGAGGAAGAGCAGCACATCTAGCGGACCCTCAAACTCCGGCAACCGAACTCTGTAGATGTGGCTGACCATGTGCACTCTCAGCCGTCGTATAGAGGCGCGGTACCCTTGGGCTGATCCCGACAAGCACCTCGTATGGGATGGACCGCAGCCAGCAGGCCATCTCATCGGCCCAGATTGCTTCCCCTCCTTGCTCCCCTATGAGCACCACCTCCTCGCCGATAGCCACTGGCTCATCCCCTACATCAACCATCACCTCGTCCATGCACACAGCCCCAACGACAGGGAATCGCTTTCCGTGGATGAGGCACTCAGCACGACTCGTCAACCCATAACGGTAGCCATCAGCGTAACCGACAGGCACCGTGACGATCGTAGTAGACCGCTGCGCACGGTAGAGACGGTGGTAGCTTACCCCGTCACCGGGGGCAATCCGGCGCACTGCCACAACCCGACTCTTCCAGCGCAACGCTGGCCGAAGGGGGAGTCGGCCACCTATGTCCCAAGGCTGGTACCCGTAGAGAGCAATCCCAGGTCGAACCATCGTCCATCTGGCTTCCGGGAAGCGCAGAGCCGCTGCAGAGTTCGCAGCATGGATATAGGGAATCTGGTAACCTGCCGCCTCGACCTGCTGGACAACTTCCCGGAACTGACGCCACTGTTCCCAGAAGAAGCTTGGGTCGGGCTCGTCTGCTGTTGCAAAGTGGGTGCAGAGGCCCAAGACCTCAATCCCTTCAAGCGCTGAGAGCCGTTGAAGGAACTCCAGCGCCGCTGATGGCTCAATTCCCTCCCGCCGCATTCCCGTATCAACGGCAACGTGCACCCCAACACGGACCCCCTGTTGCCGAGCCGCTGCAGCAATCCGCTCCACCACCGACATTGAACACGCTAGAGCCTGCAGCCTAAAACGGCAGTAGAGCGCTGCCTCATCCTCCTGCGGTGGGGTCAAGACCAGAATCGGGAGCGGGTTTCCGGCCTGTCGCAACTGGATGCCCTCCTGGACGTATGCCACTCCCAACATCGCTGCCCCCTCCTGCCGGAAGATCTCTGCGCACTCCACCAGTCCATGTCCATAGGCGTTGGCCTTGACAATCGCTAAAACCCTCGCCGGGGCCACACGCTGCCGTACCTGCCGGAAGTTCTCCCGTAGTTGTTCCGTATCCACAACTACCACTGTTGCCCGCATGCGACGGTGCCTCGAGATCGGGGCTGCAAAAAAAGCGGTTTGCGCCCATAGAGGGCACAAACCGCTACATACACCGCCTCGGAGATTATCTCAGTTCTGGCTCAGTAACTCGTCATAGCCATGCAGCGCGCCGGCGTTGTTGAGCTCCTCATAGAGCCACTTGAGTTTCTTTCGCAAGTGTAGCACTGCGTAGCGTTTACGTGCCAGCAGCGTGTTGATGTTGATCCCCGTCTCCTCGGCCATCTCGCGGAACGAAATCCCCTCAAACTCATTACGGACGAAGACCTCCCGCTGCTCCGGAGGCAGCTCAGCAAGTGCATCCTGGATTGCCTTCCAGATGCGCCGGCGCATCTCTTCCCGCTCCGGCCCATAGCTCCAATCGGGCAGCAGGTTCTCGAAACTCTCCATCTCCTCCTGTTGAATCGGTGACTGCACGTCCGAGAAGCTCTCGGCCCGTTTCTTGCGGTACGAGTCAATGATACGATTCCGGACGGCCGTGAAGACCCAAGAAGCAACATTCTCAATCGGTCCCTCAACCGTTGCCGCTGCAGCGAGCACGTTCGCAAAGACATCCTGCAGGATATCCTCCGCTTCCTCCTGCGTCCGGACCCGTTGCCGGATGAAGCCCAGGAAGCGTTTGCGATCGGTGCGATAGAGGCGCTCTATCTCCGCCACTAATGCTTGATACTGCGCCCTCCGCTCTTCTGGCACTTGCTCGGGGGCAAGCTGGCTACGCCCTTTCCGCCGCCTTGTTCCCTTCTGCGGGATCCGCTGTGGCTGCTGCACTGTCATCATCCCTCCTGCTGTCTGAAGCTCTTCTCGCTGCTGTGTTTGACGCTTGGTCATCTGCTGACGTTTAGGCACACACTGTGACACAATTGCAACACTTGCTGTTACTGCGACAGCATAGGGATACGGATACCGAATCGTCTCGCGGCCTGCTGAGCCTCCGAGTATCCGGCATCCGCATGCCGCAGGATACCCATCAATGGATCATACGTCAACACTCGTTCTAACCGCCGACTAGCTTCCGGAGTTCCATCTGCTACAATCACCATGCCAGTATGCAACGACAACCCCATACCAACCCCACCGCCATGGTGGAACGAGACCCACGTAGCTCCGCCGATAGCATTGAGAGCAAAGTTGAAGTAGACCCAATCGGCAATCGCATCCGAGCCATCCAGCATTCCTTCTGTCTCACGGTATGGAGAAGCAACAGAGCCACAGTCTAAGTGGTCCCGTCCAATGACGATTGGGGCCGAGACCCTCCCAGTGCGCACCAGCCAGTTGAAGAGCTCTCCAGCAGCCGCCCGCTGACCATATCCCAGCCAGCAGATGCGAGCAGGCAGTCCCTGGAAGCGAACGTATCGCTGTGCCTGCGGAATCCAGCGTTGGAGAACTTCGTCATCGGGGAACAACTCCAGAACTGCCTGGTCAGTTACAGCTATGTCCTTCGGATCCCCCGACAGTGCCACCCATCGGAAGGGGCCGCGCCCTTCGCAGAAGAGGGGCCGGATGTAGGCCGGCACAAAGCCGGGGAAGGCAAAGGCATCCTCTACCCCGCCATACTCCTTCGCTACTCCACGGATGTTATTGCCGTAGTCAAACACAACGGCGCCACGGCGTTGGAACTCCAGCATTGCTCGGACATGGATGGCGATAGAACGGTACGCCTCCTGGAGATACCGCTCTGGATCCCGTCGCCGTAACTCATCAGCTTCGGCTTTCGTATAGCCGGCAGGATAGTACCCATTGAGAGGATCGTGGGCCGCTGTCTGGTCTGTCACTACATCTGGCACGATCCCTCGGCGTATAAGCTCTGGATAGACCTCTGCAGCATTCCCCACGAGCCCCACGGAGATCGGCTGGCCGCGCTCTCGAGCCTCCAAGACCAACTCCAAGGCCCGGTCCAAATCGTACACCTTGTGCTGACAGTATCCCGTGTGGATACGGCGGTCAATCCGCTCCTCATCCACCTCTACGCACAAGACGGCTGCACCGTTCATCACCCCGGCCAGCGGCTGCGCTCCCCCCATGCCCCCCATGCCCGCCGTCAACAGGAAGCGCCCCCGAAGCGTCCCACCGAAGTGCTGACGTGCACAGGCCGCAAAGGTCTCATAAGTCCCCTGCAGGATTCCCTGCGTGCCAATGTAGATCCACGAGCCCGCCGTCATCTGCCCGTACATGATGAGGCCCAGAGCATCCAGGCGGCGGAACTCCTCCCATGTTGCCCAGCGAGGCACCAAGTTGGAGTTGGCAATGATCACCCGAGGAGCATCCTCGTACGTGCGGACAATCCCTACAGGCTTGCCCGATTGCACGAGCAGCGTCTCGTCAGGAGCCAATTCCCGCAAACATCCTAGGATTGCCTCTAAGCACTCCCAATTTCGGGCCGCCTTCCCACTGCCGCCGTAGACGACTAGCTCCTCCGGTCTCTCGGCTACTTCAGGATCCAGGTTGTTGAGCAGCATCCGGTAGGCCGCTTCGATCTGCCAGTTTCGGCAGTGGAGTCGGCTACCGCGGGGTGCTCGGAGCACCTGCCGTGCCACGACCTCACTCATCTGCATGCTCCGTTGCTGACCGACTCTCTGCAGGAGGCTCTCTCACACCGTAGGTCTGACAGAGCTGATGGAGCAGCTCCCACGGATAGATGCCAGTATCGTGCCCATCCCTCCACTTGGCCCGGAGGCCATAGTTTCCCACGGGCTCCAGCCCAACCAGCTCATACATTCCTGGCGATACCACAGGGACTGGGAGAATACGCCGGTCGAACACCTGCTCACCCCGGCAGAAGGCGCAGGGACAATGCTCGCGCAACACCCCTATCGGAAGGTACACCTCCACCCCGTCGTCCCACCGCCATAGGAGAAGGTCCCGGCGTACCCGACGGACTGCTAACACCCGTGCCATCAGGAGCGTCCGAGACCGAATTTACGGAAAAGTACACACCCAACCTACCCCCTCCCCCTGCTCTTAGCCACAAACGGAGAGGCGGGGGATTTCTCCCCCGCCTCTCTACGATGCTGCTGAGGACTCCTGCTAGTTCACGATATGCAGCTGACGTGTTTCTGCGTATGGCCCAGAGCTTAGACGATAGTAGTATACTCCAGCGGGGAAGAGTTGCGTATCCAACGTCAGCTCGTATTCTCCAGCCTCCTGTGGCTGGTCTACCAGCATAGCCACTCGCTGCCCCATCGCATTGAACAGCTCCAGCCGCACCCAGCCGCTGTAGCCGATGCTGTACTGTATCTGTACTTGTCCACGTGCTGGTTGCGGTACCACCTGTTGTAGGCTATAGCCCACCGGATTCAGACGCACCAGCCGGAGATTCTGCACACACGGCACTGTAAGCCGCACCAATCCAGGTTCTCGATCGACGACAACATATGGGCGATTCAACGGCACCATTTCAACTGGTAGCCAGCTCTGATCCAGCGGTGCCAGGAAGGCCCGTGCGCGGAAGTGGAATAGCGGTTGTACCTCTCGCTCTAACCGCAACGGTGTCGCGTCTGGCTTTGCTGTAAACTTCACCTGGAAGGCCGCCATCGGCTCCGCCCCCCTAGGAGGAACGTGCTTCGGAAGAGGCCGCACGTACTCTACCTGCCAGCCCTCTGTCAGAGTTCCCGTCATTCGAATAGCAGCCACATCCAACACCGGCTCCAGCATTCTATCGTCATACCAGACCCGAACCTCAAACTCCTGCACCCTTCCATCGGTGATGTCCCGATCCTCCGAGCGCAGCGTGGCGTTCGGGTGGCGCGTCAGCTCGACCGTCAACTCTAGCTCTGTCCCTGGAACAGCGCGGTACTCCCCAATTCGCACCAACCCGTAGACACGCCGCCCCTCGCCCAAGACTGTGGAGTACGCCTCTCCTATGTTCGTCACGTACCGGATCCGCATCTGGTAGCGCCGCTCTGCATCTGGGGAGAAGGCAACGTCTACAGGATAGTCGCTCTGCGGCTCAATCCAGAAGCCCGGCGGCGTCAGCACCTCGAAGTTGCCGACATCTCCCTCTGCCTTTTCAATCCGCTCCACGTAGACCCGTGCCGATCCGGTATTCCGCACATATACCGCTGCCTGCCGTTCTACACGGGTCGTCACGAAGTGCCTGCCAAAGTCATAGTCCGTCGCAGCCAATCCCTGTGCGATACCACGCCCAATGAGCTCAGGCTCCGGCGTCTCCGGGGCGTCCGAAATCACCCGCAAGTTCGCTCGGTGTTCACCAATCCGAAGAGCTGTGAAGACGACCGGGACCTGGACACTCTGGCCCGGCTGAATTTCCAGGCCTCGTTCTCGCACTTGCTGTAGGAAGGCTGGCTCTACGCGGAACGCATCAGCATCGGGCCCAACGATCTCGAGGTCCCGGACTGTCAGCACCATACTTCCTCGACTGTAGACAGGAGCTACACCTTGCCGGGACTGCCCAACCATCAAGGTACCAAAGTCCCGTCCTTCGGCATCTACATGCGGCTGCAGCCCTACACCCAGGAGTCCATCTTCTGCCTCTCGCAACTCTCGATTGTCATAGCCACGAACAACGACTCGCGCCCGATACTGCCGTTCCTGAGTTGGCTTGAAGTAAGCCACCAGCTCTACCTTGGCTCCTGGCTGGAGCTGTCGCGGCAAATTTGTTTTGTCCACATGGAAGGCCACGACATCCCCTGGAGACTGTGGGTCAGGCTCTACGAGGACATCCACGTCATCCAGCGTCGTGTTCCCTGTGACGCTCACCACAACCCTGCCACGGTAGCCATAGTTGGGATCATCTAGCCGTGCGTAGGCATCAGCAACCCGACGCCCACCCCAGTCGTAACCCTCGATTGCCACGTTAGCCACAATCCCGGTCCCCCTCCAGTCAGAGTGGAGCTTGATCTTTGTAGCGTTGACCGTGAAGACAGCCCTCGTCCGGTCTTCAGCTCCGGCCACAGTCGGCTTGTAGTAGACTCGGAACTCGTAGGTCTGCCCTGGGGCCAGTCGAAGGGGTAGCGCTTCCAACAGCCCTTCTGTTCTGAAGTGGGTCCTATCGGCCCACTCAACAGCTGTAATCTCCAGCGGGAGCTGGCCCCGGCTCTCTATCCGGACCCTCCGCATTCGCTCTGTCCCCACAGGCACATTACCGAAGTCAGCATCGTCAACCCACATGATTGGCTCGCTCCCCCGAACACGGAGCTCGGCCACGGGCACCGGGTAGCAGCTCAGCTCCGCATAGAGCGAATCCACCCGAGCCTCCGGGACTCGGGCCGTAGTACGGATACGCACCGTCACCCGGTCCCCGGGCTGTCCGGCAGGCTGCAGCACTACCGGAAAGTTCGTAGGCTCCACAAGCTCAAACTCCTCAAGGTTTGCTCGCAGGTACAGCCGTTTGATGACTACTTGCCGCGGCTTCGGATTCCGCACAACGACACTCCGCTCTACTGGCCGCTCGAAGGCCTGAATTCCAAAGTCCACAACCGTGGGCTCCGCAGCAACAGCCTCGGCAACGTAGACGTACTCCTTTACTACCCGCTTCCCCGAGCGCGCGATGACCTCCAACCGAGCATATGCATCCTCTTGCGGGTTGACGACCCTCAGTTCAAACGTTGTCTGCCGGTCATAGCTTGGTCGGAATGACTCTGGCAGCACTAGCTCGTAATTGACCGCGCTATCCAGCGCTACGGAAAAGATGCGGGCACACTCCGTCTCAGCCGTCAATGGCCGTACCTCTACCTGGCCCCTGACATTGCCGCACTCCTCCCGGTCCACAATCAGCACAGTATCCTCACACCGAATGGCATAGTTGATCCCCGTCGGATACCCGTACGCAAAGCCCGTCTTGCTGAGGTCCAGGTTGCCATAGGCGTACGCCGCAAACTGCGCCCCGTTCCGACCTTCTATCGTGTGATCGCCGGGCGGTACAATCGCCACAACGTAACTGTACGGTGTTCCCCGAACAGGCTTGATTCCTCCACTGAACTTGTTCCGCAGCCGGACGCCATCGAAGTAGATGTCATTCATCCGATCGGTCTCAAACGTGATCATGAAGAAGTTGTCCATGCCCGGTGGGGAGTAGAAGGTCGTGTAGGTCGCCCACCGCTCTCGCGGTGTCAAGCACATAAGCATCCCTTCTCCATTCCGCGGGGGATTCTGGATCTCTTCCTCGTCTTTCGCCGGCAGAGGGCTCACTGCCGCTAGGCGCCACGCTTTGCCGTACTGTCCCACTAAGACCGGCTTGTTGGAGCGGTATGCTGCTGCATGCTCCTGGGCAGTGATGTTGAATACCTGTCCCCGACGTAGTGGCGGGCTAATCTGCTGCCATTCCTGCGAGCCATCCTGGCGTAGTTGCTCGATGATAGTCCCATCCTCCGACGCAACGAAGCGGATGAGATCGCCGACATCATCAATGTCCACCCCGTTCCGAGGACGGTTCTTGTACATAATTGGCGCTGAGACATACATCGTCCCCCATAGCTCTACCGGCCACATCATATCCATGAGCGAATTCCGCATGAAGTGGGCCGGTGTCCCCAACATCGTACAGGAGTAACGAGGGTACGAGCCTTTGGTATGCCCTGAGATGACCGCTATTGGCTCGCTCGCCTCAATGTATGTCCCTGTCAAGTCTGTCCGCCAATCCTGGTTGTAGCGGGCATCAATCTTGGCCTTGATCAAGTACGTCTGCCCGCGGTTGAGCCGGATCTCCTTGGATTGCCCTGCTCTCGTCCCATCGCTCGTCTCTGTCGTGGGATAGTAGCGGACAACCGTGTTGTCCCGCGTAGCGATAATGAGGATCTGTGCCGGGCGATATTCACTGCCGACGCAGTCCTGGTACAAGTTCAGCGTGTAGTACCGCTTCCCAAGGGCTTCCACAGGGATGCACATGAAGGCCTCCCCTGAGATCGTAAAGCTGACATAGCCCGTCACCACGATCGGCTTGTTGGCAACGACCCGGATTCCCTTGTCCGCTACAACCCCCGCATCGACGTTCATGTGGTCCATCGGGATGGCAACCACCGTAGTCTTCTTCGGCTGGGTCTGGAACTGCTGGTACAGCACCTGCCCGCCGTTAGTGTAGACCTGCACCGTCGCGACCTCTCGAGAGGCCACCCAAAGCTGTAGGGCGGAGATGCCCCGAGCTGTCTCTGTTGGGTAGATCCACGAGTGCGGGAAAGACAGCCAGTATTCCCGCCCTCCCAAGAGTTCTACCCGTTCGCTAGCAAACCCGTGCGATCCTGCCAAGAGCGCGAGTGCGGCAACCATGGAGCAGAATGCAGCCCCCATTCGTCTCCCTCCTACGAGTAACACTGTCCCAAAATACGCATTTCTACCAAACTGCATAACCTCTGCAGGAATAGGGAGGCACACCAGACCGAAAGGTAGCAGCTCAGCTCGCCTGCAGGTAGGCCATACGGCGCAGCGCTTCTATGCGCTTGTGCAGCGGGGGGTGGGTGGCGAAGAGCTCACTCCAAAAGTCGCTCCGCTCGTTGATCGGGCGCCCCCGGGGATCCTCGATACACATGTGTGCCAGGCTTTGGGGGATGGCAGTGGTTGGCTGGATTGCGGCAGCAATCTTCTGCAGAGCACGGATGAGGGCCTCGGGATTCCGCGTCAGCTCAGCGCTGGTAGCGTCGGCATAGTACTCACGCTGGCGCGATACTGCCATCGCAATTAGGTATGCTGCCAGCGGTGCCAAAATCGCTACCACAAGCCATGCGACGAGCAACAGCACATTCCCCTCACTCCGGCGGTCACGCTGTCCTCCCCAGAAGAGCGCGTATCGGAGCATATCCGCCAGGATGAGGACCGTTCCCAAGAGGACAGCCACGAGCGTCATGAGCCGGATGTCGTAGTTCCTGATGTGGCCGATCTCGTGGGCAACCACAGCTTGGAGCTCGTCTCGGGAGAGGGAGTCCAGCAAACCCTGGGTAACTGCGACACTAGCATGGCGCGGTGAGCGACCGGTGGCGAAGGCATTGAGGTCGGAGTCGGGGATGATGTAGAGCTTTGGCATTGGAATACCAGCAGCAACTGCCATCTCTTCGGTCACGTTGATAAGCTGCCGCTCCTTTAAGGTGAGTCCCGTAACGGGGCGAGCTTTGCTGAGGGTAAGAGCAATCTTGTCCCCAGCGAAGTATCCTACTAGTGCCTGTCCTACGGCTATTAGCAGGGCAAAGACAGTCAAGAACGGAAACTCCCCCGTGCCGAAGTACCAGTCAGCTCCATACCCTATGGCAGCGACAACGGCAATGAAGAGCACAATCAGCAGGACCGTGTTGCGCCGGTTCCGTGCTTGCTGTTCCCAGATGTTCATGGCTCCTCTGTCCGTACACCAGCACGGCAACCTATGTACGATGCAGCTTACAGCTTAAGGTCTACCGACGGGACCTCGCGCTCCCGCTCATCCGTGACGGCAAAGAGTTCGGCAGGCTGAAATCGGAAGAGTGCAGCAATGAGGTTACTCGGGAAGGACTCGCGCGCCGTGTTGTACTTCGTCACGACGTCATTGTAGAACTGGCGGGCAAAGGCAATCTTGTTCTCTGTACTCGTCAGCTCCTCCTGAAGCTGGAGCACGTTCTGGTTCGCTTTCAACTCTGGGTAGCTCTCCATGAGGGCAAAGAGCCGACCGAGCAGCCCACTAAGTTCTGCCTCACGTTGTGCTACCTCAGCGGCCCCACGGGCACTGACAGCCTGATTCCGGGCTTCGATGACCCGCTGCAGGGTCTCCTGCTCGTACTTCATATATCCCTTGACCGCTTTGACTAAGTTCGGGATGAGGTCGTAGCGGCGCTTCAACTGCACATCTATTTGCCGCCACCCATTCGCAACCTGATTGCGCAACCCCACCAGCCGGTTGTAGGCCAGTATTGCCCACAGTACTAAAGCAGCCACGACCAGTAACGGAATCCACAGCATTGCTTTACACCCCCCAATCGTTCCCCAGGTGCGGCTACGGACGAATGAGAGACACCGAACAATACATCCTTGTCGTCTTTCTGCATGGTCTTACAGCCTAGCTCCCCCACCATGGACACGATTGCCGCAACGAAGAAGCGGTTGGCCGACATCGAAGCAGAGCTGGCCCGCCTGCAAGCTGAATACGAGCAGCTTCGCCAGCGCTGGGAGCGGGAAAAGTCTTTGTTGCAGCGGATTCGCTCGCTAAAGGAGCAAATTGACCAAGCCCGCTTGGAAGCCAACGAGCTGGAGCGCCGAGCTGAGTATGCTCGCGTTGCAGAGATTCGCTATGGGCTCATTCCAGAGCTAGAGCGGCAACTCCAGCGGTACACCCGTGAGCTAGAATCCTCGGGGCGCATGCTCAAGGAAGAGGTAGACGCTGAGGACATTGCCGAAATCGTCGCCAAATGGACAGGTATCCCCGTTCAGCGCGTACTGGAAGGGGAACGCGAAAAGCTCCTCCACATCGAAGAGCGCCTCCACCAGCGCATTGTGGACCAAGAGGAGGCAGTCCAAGCCATCGCGAATGCCATCCGGCGCTCACGGACAGGACTCCAAGACCCAAATCGCCCCCTAGGCTCCTTCATCTTCTTAGGCACTACTGGCGTCGGGAAGACCGAGATGGCTCGTGCTCTGGCCGAGTTTCTCTTCGACGACGAGAATGCCCTCATCCGGATTGACATGAGCGAGTACATGGAGAAGCACTCTGTCTCCCGCCTCATCGGGGCTCCCCCAGGTTACGTAGGCTATGAAGAGGGCGGACAGCTCACCGAAGCCGTCCGTACTCGGCCGTACTCGGTCATCCTGTTTGACGAGATAGAGAAAGCCCACCCAGAGGTGTTCAACGTACTGCTGCAGGTGCTGGAAGACGGTCGCCTGACGGATGGAAAAGGGCGCACAGTCAATTTCCGCAACACGCTCATCATCATGACCTCGAACTTGGGCACGGAGATCATCCAGGCATCCATGGCCACGATGACGGACAGCAACCGCATAGCGCTCATGGAACAGCTCCAGAAGCCCATCCAGGAGCTCCTACGGCAGCGGTTCCGTCCGGAGTTCCTCAACCGAATTGACGAGATTATCATCTTTAAGCCCTTGCTGCAGAGCGAGGTCAAGCAGATTGCCCGCCTTCAGCTCGAACGCCTTCGACATCGCCTCCAGCAGCGCGGCTTGGACCTTCAGGTGACGGACAAGGCTCTAGAGTGGTTAGCAACCGTCGGCTACGATCCTCAATTCGGAGCTCGCCCGCTACGGCGGGCCATTGAGCGGTACATAGCAAACCCGCTGGCAATGAAGATCCTTGCCGGCGAGTTTTCCTCGGGTGATACCGTGCTCATTGACTGTAATGCCGAAGGCCAGGTGGTGTTGGCGAAGGCAAGCACACCTGTGGAGTAGCCTCTTGGTGGCTGGCTGGGGTCTTTCCGTAGGTCCGGCCGCTGCACGAGACAATGAATGCCTTCCCCTCTACTGGGAGCGGGACACGACAGCATGGCGGATTGCAGTAACGCTCCCTTCCCTCTGGAGCTTCGCTGCCCAACCGCTATCCATGCCTCATTGGCAGGCGGAGCTCCTCTGTCCTACGGAAACCCTCTCTCTTATTCCGACGAGCACACAAATAGCCTCCCCACAGAGCTGGGAATTCCTTTTCTGCCTGGACCGCTCAGCCCGAACGACCCTCCCCTCTATGCTCTTGCGCCATGCTGTGGCTGTAGCCCTCAGCTGCCTGCGGGAGGAAGATCGGCTGGTGCTCATCCAGTACCACTACCAGGCTGAATTCATCACAGCTATCTCAGGGAACACCGCCCACTCCATTCGGCCCGATACCTTCTCTGTCGTTCCCCCGCGGGGATTAGCCGCCCCACTCCACATTGTCCAAGCCGCCTTGGAGTATTGCCGCCTCACTCCTTCGCCACGACGACGCGCTATTTTACTTCTCACCGAGGCTCCTGACGAGGCATCGTTCCTTGTCCGTGCTCACGATGTCACCCAAACAGCGCGCCAGCTCCGCATCCCATTGGTCATTCTCCATGTCGGCCTCCTCAGTAACCGTGCCTTCTGGCAGGGGCTTGCCACTGAATGCGGCGGAGCATACTACTGGGTTCCCACAGTAGACAACCACCTCCCACAACTCCTTGGGCAGCTCATTCGGGGGTTGCAGCGCCACTACATTATCCGGTTTCCATCCCCACCCCACAAATGCTCGCCACTGCGGCTGCGCTTCCGCTCAGAACCACTCGCAGCAGCCACGGATTACCAATACGTGGAGCTACCGCCGGAAGTACTGGAGCCTCGACGCACGATATGCTACTTTGCGGAGGCCGATACCAGCGTCGGCAGCGAATTCTTACCGCTATTGATGGATCTTGCTCGTTGGCTTCGATCACGTCCTGGGGAGGTCATAGAGCTGCTCGGCCACACCAGTGAAGCAGAGGAAGCAACTTATGGTTCTGCGTTGGGGCTCCGCCGTGCACAGGCTCTCCGGCGCCGCCTCCTGCAGCTCGGAGTTGCTCCGCAACAATTGCGCCTCCGCACCGTAGGAGCCCAGCAGCCCTTGAGCTACTTTGAACGCACCCCACAGCAACAACTCGTCAACCGTCGGGTAGAGCTGCGCTGGCTCCGGCCAGACTATCTACCGTATGAGCTCATCGTTGCGACCGTTCCCTCCGAAGCCAAAGCTCTCCAGTTAGTGGAACTCTGGGAAGACCGAGGGTACCGAGCCTACCTCGAGCTTGTCCGCTACCGGGGTAAGCCGATGTACCAGGTCAAGCTGTGGGGTTTCCCCACGTTGGAGGCTGCCAACCAAGCTCGGCTGGCTATTCAGCAGCGCTACCGGGTCGCAGTGCGCCTTTGGTGAATGCTACGCAACATTGCCGCAGAAATCCTAAGTTTGTTCCCAGCTTGAGCTTTGTTGCTTCACGAACGAGGCTCCTATGCATCCAATCACTGACATCCTTGTACCGACGGACTTCTCCGAGTATGCAAACGAGGCATTGGAACACGCAAAGCTACTGGCACGCTGCTTAGGCGCTACCCTCCACATCGTCTACGTCGTTGAGCCAATCATCTACCCCACCGAGTGGAGCTACTCCCAGGTAGGATTGGCGGAACTAGAGCAAGAGCTTGCCCGAATGGCTCAACAGGAGTTGGACAAACTTATGGGCTCGCTCCGCGCTGAGGGGCTAACCGCATGCGCAGAAGTCCTCTACGGACGAGCCTCCGAGCAAATCGTCCGTTATGCCCAGCAACACAACGTTGGTCTCATCAGCATTGGTACGCACGGGCGCGGAGGGCTGGAACATTTCCTCTTCGGGAGCACGACGGAGCGCGTCCTACGCAAAGCTCCATGCCCTGTGCTCGTCGTCCGGCTCGCCCAGCCGAAAGAGGTACGGTAGGGCTCTCCATGGAGGGGTTGTCAAACTACGGTGGCCGGCACCATGGCGATCGTAACGGCGCAGCGGCTCATTACCATTGAGCGCCACATTGCAGAACAAGAACATCTTCACCCCTATGCCACTGGAGAGCTCTCGCGCCTTCTGCGAGACCTTATGTTAGCTTTTCGATTGATTGCCCGCGAGGTGAGCCGGGCTGGACTCAACGACGTTTTGGGCCTTACCGGGACTACGAACGTCTACGGGGAAGCCGTCCGGAAGCTGGACGCCTACGCTAACGAAGTCATCATCCGTGCTATGGAGCACGGCGGACATCTCTGTGCTCTAGCCTCTGAAGAGAGTGACGGACTCATTCCCCTACCGGAGAGCCGTCCCCGCGGAAAATACATCCTGCTCTTCGACCCTTTAGACGGTTCGAGCAACATTGATGTCAACGTAACAATTGGCACCATCTTTTCCATCTTCCGCCGGCGCAATCCGGAGCTCACCACCGATGCGACTCTGGAAGATGTCCTACGCCCAGGCTCCGAGCAGGTAGCAGCAGGCTATGTTTGCTACGGCAGTAGCGTAACACTGGTTTACAGCACCGGCAACGGAGTGGATGTCTTCACCTACGATCCGACTCTTGGCGAGTTCTTCCTGACAATAGAGAAGCTCCGTATTCCACCTCGTGGCAAGCAGTACAGCGTCAACGAGGGAAACGCTCACCGATGGGCACCAGAGTTGCGCCAGTACGTTGAGTATCTGAAGACCTCATCGGCAGATAAGAGCCGTCCCTATGCCCTACGGTACGTTGGTACAGCCGTAGCTGATGTACACCGTGTCCTTCACTACGGCGGCATCTTCATGTACCCTGCCGATAGCAGCAACCCCTCCGGCAAGCTACGGCTGGTCTATGAGGCTAATCCCTTGGCCTTTCTCGTAGAGCAAGCAGGGGGACGCGCCTCTGACGGCTTCCGCCGCATCTTGGACATCCAGCCAGAGAGCCTCCACCAGCGAGTTCCCGTCTTCATGGGGAGCCCAGAAGACGTTGCCGAAGCCGAAGCCTTCCTCCGAGGCATCCATCCATCGCAGCGGCATGTGAATTTAGGCTTGGACATCCTCTAGGCTATGTTTCCAATCCACGACACCATACCCTCCTCTTCCAGGCCAGTCGTCACGATAGGGCTGATCGTCATCAACGCGCTGGTCTTCCTCTACCAGCTCGCCCTGCCAGAGGCAGCGATGGAGCATTTCTTACAGCAGTTTGCCTTCTACCCAGTGGCCTTCTTCCAGACGCCACTCCTTTCCTGGGAGCGCTGGCAGCCTGTGCTGACTTCGATGTTCCTCCACGGCGGGTTCATGCACATCGTCGGCAACATGTGGTATCTATGGCTCTTTGGGGATAACGTCGAGGATGCTCTTGGCCACGGACGCTTCCTGCTCTTCTATCTCCTTTGCGGAATAGGAGCAGCCGTAGCGCATGCCTTCACGAACCCGAACTCCGCTATTCCCACCGTCGGTGCTAGCGGAGCAATCTCTGGGGTCATGGGTGCCTACATGCTCTTCTTCCCACACTCACGGATCATCACGATCGTGCCGCTCTTCATCACGTGGCTCTCGCTAGCAATACCGGCGTATGTCTTCCTGGGAGTGTGGGCACTCCTCCAAGTCTACAACGGGATACTGCTAAGTGCAGAGAACATGGGTGGCGTTGCCTGGTGGGCCCATGCTGGTGGCTTCCTTGCTGGCATGATGCTCGGCCCACTCTTCCGACGCCGTATCCCACGAAGTCAATACCGGCAGAGCCTTCCCTTCTAACCGATGTTCGAGCAGGAGCTCCACACAGAAGGACAACGACTCCTCCGCCTCTTGAGTTCGCCAGAGCCGTACATTTCTGTACAGGCGCTCCAGCAGCTCCCCGAAGCTGAAGCACCGTACCGACAGTATCTCCTGGCTGAGCTACGCTGGCACCTCTACCAAGAGCAGCTCCTCCGTCTTCGCCACCCGTACTTCGACTACACTGCTCCTGAGCTACAGCATTTGCTCCATCGCCTCGACAGCCTCCTGCTGCAGCATGCTCGGTTTCCTCGACAGGAGTTAGAGGCAATTGTGGAGAGCGCTGTCAAGGTCCGTCTCAACTTCCTCTGCCGACCACGTACGACGCTGAAGTGGTTCATCTTCCGTGGCGAACCTGTCAAGTCCCGAGAAGAAATCCTGTATCGCCTCCAGTACTTTGCCGACTACCCCTACCTCCTAGCCGGCCTCCGGAATCAGCTCCACCCTCTCGAGCTGGACTCAACCAGCCCTGGACTGCTCTCCATCGTAGAGTTCGAACGGATGGTCCAGCAGGCCGACGACGCCGTGTTAGAGTATACCCCCACACAGTTCCTGGCCCTCCTACAGCCGCTGGCAAACTTCTTCCAGCGGACACACCCGATAGCCCCTCCGAACCACCTACCAACAGCTGCTCTGGTCATTTTCCTAGACGACAAAGGCATCCGCTACTTAGCCCAAGAGCTGGAAGGGCTACTACGTCGACAGCGCCTCCTGTGGATTTCCTACGAGCAATTCCTGGAGTTGGTCTTCCGACTCCTCGAGGAGCTAGAGGCTCCCTCTCCAGACCGCTACACACTACCGTTGGAATTCCCCACACAGCCCCACGAACAGCCACTAAGCTCGGACATTCCAGTGCTAGAAACGGCAGAGGTACCGAGCTCAGAAGGTCTCCCGACCCGCTCATCGGAAGACTTTCCAACACCCTCAAGCACTAACATTGAGCGGAGTACCAACGCAGAAGCGAATGTTACGGCAGCCCTTCGTGCCATTCCTCCCGACGACACTACCCACCCCGACCCCATCCTCTGCCCAGAACCAATCGAACCACAGCGCGCGGAGGTCTCCCCAGAACCCCCTCTACCCATTCCTGCAGAGCCAAGCCAAGCACTTGTATCCCCACAAGAGACAGCAGAATCTCCAGCAATCCCAGATGGCATAGGCCACTCTGTGGTGCCTGCCGAATGGTTCCTCGAGCCGACCCCCACTGGGGACGTCATATGGAGTGACGGCTCCGTCGCCGACGATATCCTTCAAGCAACCTGGAGCCGATCCTTTGCTGACTTTCCAGAGCTTGAGGAGGTCCCTCCAACACCTTTGCCTCCACCTCAGGAGGCTCCCTCTGAGCAGCCGTCCAACAGCGACCATGAACCTCCGCTACAGACCGCTCCAGCGCCTCTGGTGCAGTATATCCGCTCCCCCGAATGGCGCCGACGGTATCAGCCACTGCTCCCCCAGGAGTCAGCATGGGAGTCGTTCACCCAAGCTCTACTCCGATGCCCACACTGGAAAGCCGCAGCAGCAGCTATCGACCAGTTCTTCGCTATACACCGCATCTCCCCTACCTCCCGCTTAGCCGAACAGTTCCGCCAGGAGATCCTACGCTTTTACCAGACCCAAACCAGCGGCAATGCAGTTCGTTGATACGGCAACCATCCACGTGAAGGCCGGTGATGGTGGCCGCGGGGCCGTTAGCTTCCGGCGGGAGAAGTATGTGCCGAAAGGCGGACCTGATGGCGGCGACGGCGGCAAAGGTGGGGACATCGTCCTCGTTGCCGACCCTCATCTGAGCACGCTGCTAGACTACCGCTACCACCACTCGTATGCTGCCGAGAATGGACACCACGGCGAAGGAAGCAATCGCACGGGACGGAGCGGGACAGATCTCGTGCTCCGTGTCCCCTGCGGGACACTCGTCTACGATGCCATCACTGGAGAGTTGCTAGGAGACCTGTCTGAGCCAGGACAGCGGCTCGTCGTTGCCCGTGGCGGACGTGGCGGACGTGGGAACGCAGCGTTCGCTTCTCCTACAAACCGCTCCCCCCGAATTGCCGAGCCAGGACAGCCTGGGGAAGAGCGGACACTGAGGCTAGAATTGAAGCTGCTGGCTGACGTCGGCCTGGTAGGCTTCCCCAATGTAGGTAAGTCCACGTTGCTGGCAACTATCTCGGCGGCCCGGCCTAAGGTTGCCGATTACCCCTTTACGACGCTCTCCCCTGTACTCGGCATGGTACGGCTTGGGCCTGGGCAGAGCTTCGTCGTTGCCGACATCCCAGGGCTCATAAAAGGCGCTCATCAAGGCCGGGGCCTGGGACTCCAGTTTCTGCGCCACATCGAGCGCACTCGAGTGCTGGTTTTCCTTATCGAATCTACCTCGGAGACTCCGCAGCAGGACTATGCCACACTCCTCAGCGAACTACAGCACTACAGCCCTGAACTCCTGCACAAGGCTCGGATTGTCTGTCTTAGCAAAGCCGACCTCCTCTCCGCCGAGCAGCGCCATCGCCTTCAGCACTTATGCTTTGACGGGGAGCCACCGCTCTTCCTCAGCGCCGTCACAGGCGAAGGTATCCAACAGCTCCTCTACCGTTTGTGGGACACCCTCCAGCGGGCATATCCGCCTGTAGCAGCAACCGCTACCTGATGGGGCATAGACTCTGCTGGTGGTGGCTTAGCACCTTCTGTACCCTTGCCCAGCCTTCGATTGGCCTGCTGACAGTCGAATACCGGCCCCCCCATGTCCCTTGGTGGGCACCACTCTGCCGGCTCACCCAAAGCCATACACCAACCCCGGAGTACTTGGGATCCCTCCTGCAGCTCACAGAGGGCGACGCTATAGACTCCGCCAGCCTACGGGACGACCTCTTACGCCTCCGCTCCACTGCAGAGCTAGCTGAAGTCAGCTCCCTGCTGGATACCTTGAGCCCTTCTAGCGTGGAACTGCGATGGATCGTGACACCACGCTGCCGAGCCCTCATCGCCCCAGAGGTGATGCTGGGCAGCTCTGTACAACACAAGGGCATCGCGATTCGCCTACCTTTCCCCTTCGGGGGCCAAGGAGACATCCATCTGCTACTCCGTTATCGGCCGGAGTTCGGCATCGGATGGGCTGGACTACTAGGACTGACGCTGCATGATGGTGTCCGCCAGTTCAGCGGTTTTGCCTCCTTCCACCGCTACCGTGGCAGCTACTGGCTCCAGGCAGAGTCTATCCCCACCCGCTTCCCGTTCCGGCGGTGGAACGGCGGGTTCCGCGGAGAGCACACCAGCGGTACATTCTGGGACCTCCGCCAGCCAAGCCCCCTCCCTTATCGGCGACACGAGACTCGGCTCTCCGGCTGGCTTAGCTGGGGAGCATGGCAGCGGGACTATGTCTTCATCACCCTTGCTGGGCACTGGCAGCGTGCTTCCGTTGATTCCGCTTTCCGCAGAGCCTTCGACAATACGGCCTTCATCCTCATTGGCATCAGCTCTTTAGCCCACCGGTACGAGTGGCTGCCCTCGCCGTACACTATAGGGGATAGCTGTGTTGCCCAGACTGGTGCATGGGGTGCTGTCACCCTGGGCATTGGCCTACCTACGGGGCCTGCCGGAGAACGACTCAGCTACATTGCAGGAGAGCTGGAGCACTCAGCTGCTCTCTCACCCTATGCCCTCATAGCTGGTCGCATAGCAGCGGGGAACGGGTTCGCAAATCGCCTACCCCGGGCCACCACTCTTGAACTCAGCCTTATGGGCTGGGGATACCTGTTTCCCCCCTTCCTACTCCAGTGGGAGGGACGCCACCAGAATGTCTGGAATTGGCTCGGCTACCGAGCCGAACGCTTAGATGCTCTCACTAGCTTCCCAGCACCCTTCCCTAGCATCGGAACCGACAACAGAACCACTCTTCGGACCGAGCTCCGCTGGCGTGGCAGACCAATCCTACCAGAACTCGGCTGGCACGCTGCCCTTACTCACTACCTCGGCGCTCTGTGGAACCAGGGGACCAAGATAACCCGGCTCCAATGGCGGAATGCGATCAGCACCACTCTCGGGCTCCACATAGGAGGTAGATGGACCTTGCGGTGGGTTCTTGCTGCAGAGCTCGCCTACTCCCCAACCCTTCGACGGTTCTTCGCATTCCTAAGGACAGAGCTCCCCACGACCTCGTGGCAATTCCATCGCTATCGCCCTCCATATCCACTGGGGGCTCCCCTGACAAAAGAACCCTAAGCTACTCCAACTTGACGTACTCCGCCACCTCCTCAGCCGAGCGCAGATGGATGAGCACCTTTGCCTCGACCAACTCCATCACCGCTTCCTTGACCTCTGCCGGCGAGACGCGGCGATAGTAGGCGAAATGCCAAATGTCGATCGGAGCAACACTCACTTCCAGCAAGAATTCCTGAGCCAACGTCAGCGGTCGGCCTGCCAGAAGCAACTGCTGCGCTGCCTGGAGGACTGACAGACCTTCCACCGGGGTAATATGAGCAGCAGTGAAGTAGTAGTTGTCCAACGTCCTCAAGTCGCAGATTGGAAAGCCGCGCCGCGGGTGCTGGATCAAGAAGGGTAAGAAGGAGAGGCCCACAACGTAAGGCTCCTCCTCTGGACTACCCCAGAGATCGTGCCAGACTCTGGGATCAGCCTCCCGGAGCCACTCAAAGAAACGAATCTCCCATGGCGGGAGGCGCATGAGAGTTGTGCTCTGCAACGCGTTTGCAACCTGCCGTGCTTGCTCAACCGTTAGGCTCCGGAGGATGTCCTCAGGAAACTCAACCCATCTGCGTCGACGGGCCTCCTCCCGACACCACTGAATCAGTTCCTCCACACTCATCCCATACCATCACGACGAGAGGACCTCGCAACCCTACAGACGCGTAGCACCTCTCCAGAGCACGTAGCACTCACTGAAGCGCTGCCTTGCTGCGACGAGGCTATCATTGAGAGAACTCGACCATTCAGCGAGGGACCACGGACTTCTACAGCACGGCGCTCCAACGCCTATCACATTACGCCGGCTACCCCTTCTGATCCTGCACCGCAGTCCGCCTTCTCCGATACTCTCCCCACGCACCCAGGACGAGAGCCAAGAGCACCATGCCATTAAGCCCCAAGCTCACCCACCGCCCACGCTCAAACGCTGCGGAGTGGTAACGGAGCTCTACAGTGTGTGTCCCTGGCGGTACAATGATGCCACGGAAGGCATAGTTTGTCTTGACGATTGGCGCAGGCCGGCCATCAACCGTCGCGTGCCACGCCGGGGGGTAAACGATTTCGCTCAAGAAGAGGAAGTTGTGCCCCGTAGCCGTTACCCGTAGCTTGATGTACTCGTTCTTGTGGACCAGCACCTCTGCTGTAGCCCCCTCGCCAGCCGGTTCTATAGGCTGCGGCAGCGGCTGTTCTACGAAGACCAAGCGACGCGGATCGAAATCTCCACGCCGAAGTCGTTCCAAGATCTGTAGCGGTGGCAGCACGACGACGGTATCTACGAAGAACGCCCGCGGGAGGAAGGCTGTGTTTTCGTATACGTACGTCCCTGTCTGCTGCGAGCGGAATGCTAAGCGGAGGGTCTCAACCTGCAACGGCTGCGGGGACAGCACGAAGCGCACGTTGAGAAGGTTCCACAAGAAGGGGTTGAGCACCACGTTCCCGTTGCCTTCACCAGCAACATCCAGCAGGTCCTGGTAGACCCGCAACTTCGCCGCATGGTAGCCGTGGATGTTCTCCAAAAACCAATAGGCACTGGCGTTCGGCACCGAGCTAGTGAGATCGGCTATCCGGAAGAGTCCCCGCTGCTGCTGGAGGAATTCAATGACGTCTGTACGGCGGAAGACCGTCTCCTCAGGCTTGCGATACTCTACTTCCATCGGCCGGAGGGCCACCCGCCAGAGATCCCACAACAACAGCCCAACGAGCAACACCCCAGCAGTATCCGTCGAGAGACGCCCACGCACGTACCACCAGAGGACACCCAGGGTTGCCAGCCCAAGCAGCGCGGTCATGAACCAGTCGCCGATCATCTCCTGCCAGATGAACGTGTGGATGGCCGGTGGATACTGCTTGCCTGTAGTGCTCTGCGCCACAGCCTCCACGTAGCTCTGCTCGAAGAAGGCCCATACTACGACACCGATGAGCAGCCATGCAGCTAGCCCTGCAAATGCCCACCGGAAGAAGGTTCGCATCGCCGGCTCCGGCCGCTGGCGCCACTGGAGCACCGTGGAGAGCCCAACTGCTCCCAGAATTGGTACTGCCACCTGCACGAGCACCAAGGCCATGCTGGGAGCGCGGAACTTGTTGAAGAGTGGCACGTGGTAGAAGAACAGGTCGAACAGCACCGGGAAGTTCTTCCCAAAGGACAGGAACAACCCCACGAGCGCGCTCGCCATCAGGGCAATCCCGAAAGGATCCCGCCGCAAGCGCCATGCCCCAAGGAACGCCAGCACCAGTACGGCAATCCCCATGTAGTTCGCGGCATCTGTGAAGGGCATCTGCCCCCAGTACGTGTGGAGCATCACTGGACGGTTGTTGCTGAGCGGCCCCTCGTACTCCAGCTTTCCGAACCCGAAGAAGTTCGGGACGAGGAAGGTGATCATCTCCTGAGGGCTGAATGACCAGTTTGTCGCGTACTCGTAGTCCAGTCCGCCCTCAGCAGCCTTTGCCCGCTGGGCGGAATCCAGATGGATCGGCAGGCTCCCACGGGTAGAGTACGGCGTGTACTCCAGAGTGCTCAAGTACCGATCCGCTGACAGCCCGAAGGCAACCACGCCAGCAATCGCGAGAGCCACAGCAGCGCGTATGCTTCCCAGCACGCTCTCCCGACGTACAGCTCGTACCGCGACCCCCGCTAGCACATAGAAGGCGTAGAGGAGGCCGAGGTAGAAGATCATCTGCAGGTGCGATGACAGCAACATGACGTGGAGCACCACCACCAACAGCGCCAACCGCAAGAGCGTGAACCGACGCTGGAGCTGCTCCAGTAGCAGCAAGCCGTATGGCAGCGTCATCAGCGCCCAAGGCTTGGTGTTGTGCCCAATCATGATCCAGGCGATGACGAACGTAGAGAACACCGCTGCCAGAGCGCCCCAGAGGCTCACCAACCGCTCATGCCCGCGAACTCGCAGCAACCAGTACATCCCAATGCCGTAGCCAATGTAGAAGCAGGAAACCCGCGCCGCATCGCTCTTGAGGAGCTCACCCACCAACTGCGTCAGTCCAACAGTGAGCTGCATCAGTACATCCCACCAACGGGTCCCCGTAATCAGTAGCGAGGCAAACGATGGCATGCCGCTGAAGATGTACGGAATCCACTGTGGGAAGCTCCCCTCTCGGCGGGCAGCCTCCAGATACGGTCGGAAGCTCCACGAGGCAATGTTATCCGACGCAGGGAAGATGCCGCCTCCGAAGATGACGGGGGCGAGGAAGACCCAGATTGCCAGCCAAATCAGCAGGCAGAGCGCCACATCGTGGTACCGCTCCGGCAATAGCCGACTCAGCCATGCCCGTTCTGCAGGTTGCTTCCGCTGTAAACGTTGTGTCGTTGCCACTGCTCCCTCTCGTGCTGTCCCACGTGGCCGAACGAAATTAGCAGCTTCCAGAGCGAACCCTTCTCTTCATTACGCCGGATACGGTGGGTCCAGCCGCAATCGCTCCACGTAGCGTGGCATCATTGCACGCCATGTCTGCCAGTCATGAGGCCACTCCGGCCCCCACACCTCCACGGTGTGCCGGATCCCCTTGGCCGATAGAATCGCTGAGAGCTGAAGTGTTGCCTCCGGCCGCTCGTATGTCCCCCGACCGCAAGCAAGGTAGATGTGCCGCCGCTGTCGCAGCAACGGGAGCCAGTGGTTGTCGTTGAGGTTCGGCAGGAAGTGGATCGGCGAATTGAAGTAGCAGTCGTCGTCGAAGTAGCCGTTGCTGTAGACCTGCAGATCGTAGACGCCGCTCAGCGCGATTGTTCCAGCAAAGATGTCAGGCCGCTGGAAGAAGAGGTTCGCTGCATGGAAGGCCCCCAGCGATGCCCCCGCTGTTATAATTGGCTGCGGCCCTCGGCAGTCCGCTACGATGAACGGCACGACCTCCTGCACCACGTAGCGATTGTACGCCATATGGCGGAGGATGCGCTCCCGCGGAGGGAGCGTAGGGTGAAGCCAGCTGTCGGCATTGATGCTGTTGATGGTGTAGAGCTTGCACACCCCCTGTTCAATCCACGGCCGCAGCACCTCGATGACTCTGAAGCGCTCGTACTCCAGGAAATCCGCCATTGCCGTCGGGAAAAGGAGTATGGGCACTCCGAAATGGCCGTAGACAGCAACTGGCATCCGCCGCCTAAGCTGCGGACTCCACCATTCTTCAACCCGCTTCCGCATGGCTGAACCAGTGAAAGACGACGAGCGCAAACTACCAAAGCTCTGCAATTCCTCCCTCGGGGCGCACATGATTCTCCCCGCCTGAGCGTCTCCGCTCGGGAACGACGGACGGGGAGCGATGGAACCCTGGCTTCGCTCGCTGCAAACAGCGGAATCCCGTGCCCCCGATGAGCTCCATGTACTAGACCTCCTCGCGAGCTTGGAGCAAGCCTACTACTGGCTGCGGAGCCATGTAGAAGCCACCCCAGCGGAAGCCCTCTGGTGGGGACCCGCCCCGAACATCCCCTCTATCGGAACCCGCCTCCAGCATGTCATCCGCTCGAGCAAGCGGCTGGCGGCATATGCTCTCTCGCCGGCACCCGATTACGAAGCCCTCTCCGCAGAGGCCCAGCGCGATTGGATTCCGGAGCCAACAAGCAAAGAGGAACTGCTGGCTGAGCTGTCGGCAACCTTCTCTGAGCTCCGCAGCCGTGTAGCAGCGCTGACAGCCCCGGCACTCTCGCAGGAATGCTTCGTCGGCCGACGCCGCATCCCAGTGCGTCGCTCTGCCATCCTCCACCACATTGCCGAACACGCTGCTTACCACGCTGGCCAGCTCATCCTCCTGCTGCGCCTCTGGCAAGCCCAGCACCGTGGGAACTCGAATGGCTAATCGCCTGGCCCATGAGAAGAGCCTCTACCTCCGGCAGCATGCCGAGAACCCCGTAGACTGGTATTCCTGGTGTGAAGAAGCCTTCCAACGAGCCCTGCAGGAGGATAAGCCAATCTTCCTCTCCATCGGCTACTCCGCGTGCCACTGGTGCCACGTGATGGAACGGGAGTCCTTCGCCGACCCCGAGGTTGCCCAGGTGCTCAATGAGCATTTCGTGTGCATCAAAGTCGACCGCGAGGAGCGCCCCGATATCGACGCTTTCTACATGCAAGCCTGCCAAGCCATAACCGGCCATGGAGGCTGGCCACTGACGATCGTCATGACCCCTTCCAAGCTACCTTTCTTCGCCGGTACGTACTTCCCGAAGACGGACCGCTACGGGCGCCCTGGACTGCTGACAGTACTACGCCAGATTGCTGAGCTGTGGCGGACCCGACGGCAGGACCTATTGTCGTACGCCCAGCGTGTGCTGGAGTTCCTCCGCACCCACCGTCAGCCCCTCGGCAGCCATCCTACCAGCGAGCTGCTGCAGCGCGCTTACGAGCAGTTAGAGCGGCAATATGATCCCCGATACGGCGGCTTCGGCGGAGCCCCCAAGTTCCCGATGGTACCGCAGCTCCTCTTCCTGCTGCGCTGGTGGTACCGCACGGGAGAGCCAAAGGCCCTCCAGATGGTGGAGTACTCCCTGCAGCAGATGCGCTTCGGTGGACTCTACGACCACGTCGGCTTCGGGTTCCACCGATATGCCACCGACGAGCGGTGGCGCATCCCGCACTTCGAGAAGATGCTCTACGACCAAGCGCTACTCTCGCTGGCATATGCTGAAGCACACCAAATCCGCCCTTCCCCGCTCTGGGCGCAGACAGTGCGCGAAGTCATAGCCTACTGCGAGCGAGAGCTTCTAGCCCCAGAAGGCGCCTTCTACACCTCCGAAGACGCTGACAGCGCCGGCGAGGAGGGTGCCTTCTACCTCTGGAGCGATGCAGAGCTGCGGCACCTCCTCGCGGATCAAGAGTACGAGTTCTTGCGCTTCGCCTTTGGAGTGGAGCCGTACGGGAACCTGCCCGAACTAGGACGGAATCACCTCTTCCAGACTGCACCGTGGGAAGCCCTCGGCGAGCACTTTGGCCTTGCTACCGAAGCACTCCAGCATCTTTGGGAGACCATTCGGCAGAAGCTCTTCGCCTACCGCCAACGCCGTGTGCCACCCCAGCGGGATGAGAAGATCCTCACCGACTGGAACGGGCTCATGCTGGCAGCCCTCTGCACCGCTGCTCGAAGCCTCGGCGATGAACGCTACCAAGCCACGGCCTCCCGGACAGCAGGCTGGTTCCTACGGTGCTGGAAGGAGCATGGGGTGCTCTTCCACTGCTACGCCGACGGTTCTTGGAGCGTGCCTGGGCTGCTGGACGACTACGCGTTTCTGCTGTGGGGACTTGTAGAACTCTACGGCACACAGCTCGACGTTGCCGTGCTGGAAGCGGCCCTCCAGATTGGCCAGCAACTCCGCGAACGCTTCTGGGATTCCACTACCGGCGCCTTCTACCTCACCAGCCCCTCCACGAACGAACTGCCACTACGGTACCGTGAGGACGCCGATGGAGCCACTCCTTCTGGGGCAGCGGTGGCTTGTTGGAACTTCCTCCGCTTGGCGCATATCACCGGCGACACCCAGTGGCGGACTTGGGCAGAAGAGGCGCTCGCAGCAGCACCGGCAACCGTGCAAGAGGCTCCGATGGCCTTCCCCGGCCTTCTCATCGCTCTGGACATGGCCTACGGACCAACGTCGGAGATCTGCTTCTTAGCAGAAACCCCCAGCGACGGCCTCTCGAAACTCATCCGGGAAGCCCATCGCCACTTCCTTCCGCGGAGTGTCTTCCTCGGTGCCGCCGGGAAAGACGCCGTTGAGAGTTTCCGCCGCTTAGCCCCGGCATATGCCCAATACCCGCTCCTACCGGAGCCTGCCGCACATGTCTGTGTTGATGGCGCTTGCCAACGGCCCATTACGACAGCAGAGGCGCTCCGCGAGCTTTTACCTATCCGGCAAGCAGAGTAAGCTCCTGGCAAGGGCCGGACTGCCTATCCGTTCTGCTGAGAGCCCGTTCAGCACAGAGCATCAGTTGGCTCGCCAACTCATCGCACATGAGATACCCTCGCCAGTTCAGCCACAGCCGATGCGGGGTTCGTAGCCGCACGACCCCTAACTCCTCCCATTGCGCCAGGATTGGAGCGGCCTCCATTGCAAGGTCTATCCCAAACTCCTGCCGAATGCGGTCAAAGCGCAGACCGTCGGAGCGCAGCCCCAAGAAGACAAGCTCTTCCAATCGCTCCACCGCGCTGAGATGCTCAGAGCCGGCAATTGGGAGTTGGCCTTGGCGGATGAGCTCCTGGTATTGACGCAAGCTTCGGACGTTCCAATAGCGGCGTCCCCTCAAGTACCCATGCGCTGAGGGACCCAGCGCAACGTACTCTTCAGCATGCCAGTAGAGCAGGTTGTGCCGGCATTCGTATCCGGGCCGAGCGAAGTTGGAGACCTCATAGTGCAGGTACCCAGCATCTTGCAGGAGATGAACTGCCAACTCGTACTGTGCCACATCCAGCTCCTCCGAGACGGGCGCAACCTCCCCGCGCTTCCAGCGGGCGTAGAGTGGTGTTCCAGGCTCCCAGATGAGGCTGTAGGCAGAGATGTGCTGCGGAGCCAGTGCGATCGTTCGTTGGAGCGTGGTCAGCCATGACTCCACTGTCTGCCCGGGCACCGCGAACATGAGGTCAATGTTGATGTTCTCGAAACCAGCCCGCCGCGCCCACTCTACAGCCAGCTGTGCCTCTCGCACCGTATGGATGCGCTCCAGGAAACGCAACTCCTCGGGATGGAACGACTGGACCCCGAAGCTGAGTCGTGTCACTCCCAACTGCCGATATGCCCGGAGCCGTTCCTCTGTCACGGTCCCAGGATTGCATTCCATCGTCCACTCCACCTCTGGCTCCCAGCGGAAGATGCGGTGCAGGCGTTCCACGATCCGCTCCAACTGCTGCGGTGACAGCAGTGACGGCGTGCCGCCACCGAAGTAGACGGTAGCCACAGGTTCGGCCACAGCTTCGGGAATCTGTTCCGGCAAGAGCTCTATCTCGCGGCAGAGCACATCAACGAACGGCCCTATCAGCTCCGGGCGCTCGACCGAGTAGAAGTCACAGTAGCAGCATTTGTGCTCGCAGAAGGGGATATGGAGGTAGAGCCCACGCATCAGTGCAGGAGCGTCCCAATCCGATTCCATCGAATGCGCCCATCCTCGGCCCGGGAGTAGTAGACCATCACCGCCTTACCGACGATGGCCCTCCGGGGAACCGGGCCCCAGTGGCGGGAGTCCATGCTAGCTCGGTAGTTGTCGCCCATGAGGAAGACATGGTCATGCCGCACAACGTAGTGCTCTGCCGGACGGCCATCGACGTAGATGCTATCTCCCACCACGACCACACCGGCTCCATCGCGCTGTAGGATTGGCAACCACTCCAGGGCTGAGGCGGCTGAGAGTGGGATGACCATCCCACGGCGTGGGACGACGATCCTCCGAG
The DNA here is from genome assembly GCA_025059875.1 of Candidatus Kapaibacterium sp. Classification (NCBI taxonomy): domain Bacteria; kingdom Pseudomonadati; phylum Bacteroidota; class Eximiradiia; order Eximiradiales; family Kapaibacteriaceae (SeqCode); genus Kapaibacterium (SeqCode); species Kapaibacterium sp. (SeqCode). The sequence continues at coordinate 15,542 of JANXCT010000009.1, read as the reverse complement.
GCCGTTCACGCATTCCAGGTAACCAGTACGCCACCCGATTGATGACCAGAGTATCGCCAGCAAACCGTAACGTATCCCCCGGAAGCCCGACGACACGCTTGACGTAGTAACTGACCGCCTCCGCGCTATCAGGGAACTCAGCGACGACAACGTCCCACCGCTGTGGGGAGCGATACCACCACCGCAGTTCCGCAGGGAGCTGGAATGCCAGTAGCGGCAATCGCTCCGGCAACCCCACTGCATAGGCGATTCGGCTCACCACAACGTAGTCCCCGGGCAGCAGCGTCGGCACCATGGAAGCTGAGGGAACGTAGCAAAAATCTACCACCACGGCTTTGAGGAGTAGGCCCACAACTAACGCAAACCCTGCCGCCTCCAGGACATCTCGGCCTCGAAGCCAGGGCCTCTGGGTGCGGATAGAGGGAGCCTGCCGTCGTTGAAACAGAGCAACGTGCGCCGACACACCGCGCACGTAGCTACCTAGGCGGAACACCAACTGTAGGCGCATCAGCGAACGAGAGTTCCTATGCGCCCCCAGCGAATGGTCACCAGCTTCTCCAAGAGCGGCGCCACCGGATCCCATGACCAGTAGACCATCATCGGCTTGCCGACCACGTTCTCCATCGGGATAAAGCCCCAGTAGCGACTATCCTCACTGTTGTCACGGTTGTCCCCCAGCCCGAAGCAGTAATCGCGCTCCACGACGTAGAACGTGGTAGGCACGCCGTCAATCAGGATCTTTCCATCCCGGACCGCCACACTATGGCCCTCCCGGCGGATGAAGATGTCCCACTCCAGCAAGTTCTGCAGACTGAGCCAAATGGTGTCACCACGCCTAGGAACACGGATTGGGCCGTAGTCATCGCGCGTGTAGCCCCGACCGCGGGGAAAGGTCCGGTACTGATCGCCCGGCGGAGGCGGGAGATTCGTCACCAGAGCTGTCGGCGGCAGAGGCTGTTCCACACCGTTGACAAAGAGACGCTTCTGCCGAATCTCCACCGTGTCACCGGCAACAGCAACGCAGCGCTTGAGGTAGTACTGGAACTCCCGGGGTTCTACCTCGTCGCGGTACCCTGGGAAGATGAACACAATGATATCGCCTCGCTGCGGCTGCCGCAGCCCTGGTAGGCGCAGGTACGGCAGCGCGATGTTGAGGAAGGGGATCATCTGCGGCGTAGAAGGACCGAAGACAAGCCGGTTGACGAAGAGGAAGTCCCCGGCCTCCACGGTGTTCTCCATAGAACCTGTAGGGACGACAAAGGAGGCGACAGCCAGCCCGTTGATGATCATCACGATCACCAACGCCCCTAGCAGGCTTCGGAACCAGGAGAATATCGCCTCCTGAGCCGACTTCGGCTTCCGGCGTTGCTCCTTACGCCGCCGACGTGCTTCGCGGTACCGCTGCCATGCCAAGAGTAGGATCTGGCGGACTTCCATCTTCACTTCTCAATGCTGAGCACGGCCAGGAAGGCCTCCTGCGGAATCTCCACACGCCCGATCTGCTTCATACGCTTCTTCCCCTCCTTCTGCCGCTCTAGGAGCTTCCGCTTACGCGTGACGTCCCCGCCGTAGCATTTGGCCAAAACGTTCTTCCTCAGCGGCTTGATCGTCTCCCGAGCAATCACCCGTGAACCGATGGCCGCCTGGATTGCCACCTCGAAGAGCTGCCGTGGGATAAGCTCCCGCAGCTTCGCACAGAGCTTCCGCCCCCACTCGTAGGCCCGCTCTCGGTGGACGATCATCGAGAGGGCGTCCACCGGCTCGCCATTGATGAGGATATCGAGCTTGACGAGGTCACCCGGACGGTAGCCAATGTGCTCGTAGTCAAACGAGGCGTACCCCTGCGAGACCGACTTCAGCTTGTCGTAGAAGTCGAAGATGACCTCCGCAAGTGGCAGCTCAAACTGCAAGTCAACTCGGGTGGGAGAGAGGTACGACATCCCCGTCTGCACGCCCCGACGGTCCATGCACAGGCGCATGATAGCACCGATGTAATCGGTCGGGGTGATGATCTGGGCGCGGATGTACGGTTCGGCGATCTCCTCAATGTGGGTCGGAGGCGGCATCTGGGCAGGGTTGTCTACGTAGACGATCTCCCCATCCGTGCGGAGGACCTGGTAACGGACGTTCGGGACCGTAACGACGATGTTCTGCCCGAACTCCCGCTCAAGGCGCTCCTGCACGATCTCCATGTGGAGGAGTCCCAGGAAGCCGCAGCGGAAGCCGAAGCCAAGCGCCGCAGAGCTCTCGGGTTCGTAGACAATCGCCGCATCGTTGAGGGCTAACTTGGCCAGCGCATCCCTCAGCTCTTCGAAGTCTTCAGCATTGGCCGGGTAGATGCCGCAGAACACCATCGGTTTGACTTCGCGGAAGCCCGGCACTGGCTGTGCGCATGGCCGTTCTGCGTGAGTGACAGTGTCGCCAACCTTTGTGTCTTGGACGCGCCGGATGTTGGCAACGAAGTAGCCTACCATACCAGCGCTGAGCTCACCCGTCCGCTGGCGCTTGAGCTGCTTGATGCCGACCTCATCTACTTCATACACCTGCTGGGTCGCCCAGAACAGCACCTGGTCACCTTCCCTCAGAGTACCGTCGAAGAGCCGCACATAGACAACCACCCCGCGGTAGGGGTCAAACATGGAGTCAAAGATGAGCGCCCGTAGCGGGGCCTCTGGATCTCCTTGTGGCGGAGGGATTCGTTCAATGATCGCCTGCAGCAACCGGTCAATCCCCGTACCGTGCTTTGCCGACACCAGCAGGACCTCTTCAGGGCGGCATCCAATCAGGTCCACGAGCTGCTGCTGGACTACTGGGATCATGTCGGCGGCGTTGGGGAGGTCTATCTTGTTGATGACCGGAATGACCTCCAACCCAGCTTCCACGGCCAAGTAGAGGTTGCTGATCGTCTGGGCTTCTATCCCCTGGCTGGCATCCACGACCAGGATTGCTCCCTCGCAAGCTGCCAGAGAGCGCGAGACCTCGTAGGAGAAGTCCACGTGCCCTGGCGTGTCGATCAGATTCAAAAGGTACTGCTGGCCGTCGGGCGCTGTGTAGCGCATCTGTGCCGCATGGAGCTTGATCGTGATGCCACGTTCCTGCTCCAACGGGTTGTCGTCCAGGATTTGGTCCATCACCATCTCCCGGGAGCTCACGCTGCCGGTCAGTTCCAGCAGCCGGTCGGCCAAGGTTGATTTCCCGTGGTCAATGTGGGCGATGATGCAGAAGTTTCGAATGTGCGAGAGCTCCATGCTAGCAGCGCACGGCGCTTTTTCGTTGCGAAAAGCAAAATTAGGAGCTCTCCTGCATGCGGTTGCTGCACGGTGATAAACAATGCCGTCCGCAATGGAAGAGACGTCCTACAGGACCTCCCGTCAGCGAAATCGCCGTCTGGGAGTACCTCGGTCTTGGCAGCAAACAGAGTATTTTCGTAAGTGCCACTGCCCGGATGGCGGAACTGGTAGACGCACGGGACTTAAAATCCCGTGGGGCGCAAGCCCCGTGCGGGTTCGACTCCCGCTCCGGGCACTTCACCGCCGTTCAAAGAGCCGCTCTACCTCTTCCCAAGGGAGCTCCACGATTACGGGACGCCCGTGGGGGCACACGTAAGGCAGACGACATTCCTGGAGCTGCTGGAGGAGCGCTTGCATCTCTGCTTCTGTGAGGAGGTCACCTGCCTTCACCGCTGCTTTGCAGGCCATCGTTGCCAGTAGCCACCCGACCACTGAGCCTGTAATCAAAGGTCTCTGCTGTTGGTACGCTGCTAAGAGCTCCCGCAGAGTCTGCTCCTCCTGGCCCGAAGGGAGATCAGCAGGCGCTGCAGTGAGTTCGTAATCTCCCGAGGGCAACCGCTGGAGCTCAAAGCCCGTAGCGTGGAGAGCCTCCCACAGCTCTTCCACGAGCGCCCTCTCAGCAGGGGAGAGAGCTATCGGCAGGGGCAAAAGAAGCCGCTGAGGTAGCCGCTGGCCCAATTCCCAGGCCTGGCGGAAGCGCTCGTAGAGAACACGCTCGTGCGCGACATGCTGGTCAACGAGCCGCAAGCCTTCCGCCGTCTCCCAGAGGATATAGGTCCTGCGGATCTGCCAGCACCGCACTGCGAGTGTCGGCGCAAGGAGGCCAGACGCAAGCTCTGCGCCTGCAGGGACCCTGTTGAGGACATGCCGAGTAGCGTCTCCGCTCGCCGAAATTCGCTCCCCACGGCCTCCTCCAACACTCTCTTGTCGCAACCCTGGCCTTGCGGGAGCTATGATCTCACCCGTTAGCCGATTGACTAGCAGTTGCTCTCCCTCTCGGGTCCGCTCCACTGTCATTGGAGCATGAGCGAACTCCACTGCCACGATGGGTGCTAAGTGGTACTGCCGGAGCGTCCCCTGGACTGCCTCCAGCATCGCAGTGAAAGCACGCTGCTCATCTTCGAAGCGGACCTCGTACTTCTGCGGGTGCACGTTCACATCCACCTCCTCTGGGTCCACTTCTATGTGGAGCACGAAGACAGGGTAGCTACCCGTGTCCAGGAGCTGCTCGTACGCTGTGTAGACTGCATGACTGAGCCCCTTGTGCCGAATCCAGCGGCGGTTGAGGAACAGGAACTGATGGGTCCGCGAGGGGCGGCTCACCTCTGGATGCCCGATGAGTCCCCAGATCCTAAGACCCTCCGTACAGTACTCAACAGGCAGCATTCGCTGGGCGAGTTCATCCCCAAAGAGGACGGCAAAACGCTCCTGGAGCATCCCTGGCGGGACATCGAACAGCAGAGTACGCTCATCGTTGAAGACAAAGCGGACATCGGGCTGCCCCAAGACGAAGCGGGTCATCATGTCAGCAATCAAGCGGAACTCGGTAATGTCGGAGCGGAGGAACTTACGCCGAGCTGGGACGTTGTAGAAGAGATTCCGAACGAACACCTGCGTCCCTTTCTCGCAGGCATACGGCTCTACTCGCGGCTCCCCTTCCGGCTCGGAGAGGAGGCGCCAGCCGACAGCGTCTTCCGCTCGCCGCGTTCGGATCTCTAACTGTGAAACGGCAGCAATCGAGGCCAAAGCTTCGCCACGGAAACCCAGCGTACGAATCCGATGGAGGTCTTCAAGACTCCTCAGCTTACTCGTAGCGTGACGCTGAATGCAGAGGAGGAGGTCAGGGCGACTCATCCCACAACCGTTGTCCACGACGTGGATGAGCCGTTTGCCCCCGCCATGGACTGTGACGGCAATCGTTGTCGCCCCTGCATCAAGAGCATTCTCTACCAGCTCCTTGACGACCGACTCTGGCCGCTGCACCACCTCGCCGGCAGCAATTTGGCTTACCACGAAGTCGGGCAAAATCCAGATACGCCGCTCTTCCATCGCCCGGGACCTATCACCTTGCCGGCAGTATGACGCACCGCTTCTGCTGTCATTGCCATAAGCCCTTCAGGTGCTTCTCCTTACTTTTGTGGCCCTCGAGTTTGGTGCTAGCTAGCCAGGGTAAGCTGCCATGCCCCACTATCTGCTGCCTCCACTTGGACTCAACACATGCCGTTTCACCTCTCCGCACGATTCCCAGCAGCTTATAGAAGCAGCCTGGCGCAGTGGCGTCCGGCTCTTTGCCTCTGCTCCTAGTGACGACGATGGATTTGGTCAGACCATTCTGGGAGACTGGAGTACACAAACGGGCCAGCAGCCACTCGTGCTTGTCGCTCTCGGGCTTGTGGAAGGAATCCTCTATCATCGGGCCCTGGAGCGTGAACACGAAGGACGCCCTTACCCTGAATTTCTCCGACTCCGCGAGGGGCTTGGCTACTGCATCCATCCTGAGTTCCTCCAAGAGCAGCTCGCCGAATGCTATCAGCGGCTCCGACAGGGGGCAGTAGCGGGAGTCATGCTCCAGACCCCCGAGACCTTCCTCCAATGGGCCCGTATGCAGGGACTCCCCGAGGACGAAGCTGTCCATGAGCTCCTACGTCGCTTAGAACAAGCGTTCGCTTTCTTGGAGGAAGAGGCCCGCCGAGAAAGGCTCGGTGCATATGGCATCCAATCCGAAGCACTCTTGTCTTCTCCGGAAACACCAATCCCACTGTCCCTACCAGAGCTTATTGCCGTTGCTAGTTCAGCTGGAGGGGAACACCACCGCTTCCGCCTGTTGGCAATTCCCTTCAACCTCTTCGAGGCTGCTGCGGCAACCGAGACGGTCATCGAGGGTCGGACGCTACTGGAGTATGCAATGGGCCAAGCCCTTCACGTCATTGCTTACCGTCCGCTCAGCGCCCGTTTGGGTCAGCGTCCAGTGCTCATTGCAGAGCCTCCTGTAGAGAAAACTACGCTCGTCTCCGTCGAACACATCCGGGGTCTGCTTCGGGAGTTCCTGCGTACAGAGACCCAGCTCTTGCGCCTCCTCACAGAGCAGCCCCTCAACGGGGTCCAGCGAGAGATGCTACGAGAATCCCTAACGCTAAGCCTCTTTTTGCAAGACCACTGGCACGAGTTTGCCAGCTACGAGGACTGGAGCCGAGTTCGACAGGGCTACATCACTGAGCGGCTGCGTTCGCTGAGCGATATAGTAACCCCGCTCTTGCAGACGGAGCGTGCCCGCCAAGAGTGGGAGCACTACGTGCAACGTCTACACCAAGCGCTGGCGGATATTGGACGCCTCTATGCCGCCCGCGCTTGGGAACGGGCCCGCCACCTGCGGACAGTACTGGAGGATGCTCTCCACGTACCCATCCCCCCCGTCCCCTTAGCACAACTAGCCATAGCGCTCGTCCAGCGAACGGAGGGGATTGGGACTGTTCTGGTCTCGAGTACCTCCCCAGACCACATTGCCGAGAACGCATCTGCCGAGCGACTTCAGCTTCCCGTGTTGCAACGCCAACATTGGCTCCGCCTACGCGCCGCCGAAGCGGTCTTAGAGCACGGCTTCTGAAGTCGTCAGGGGCTTTTCCGCAAGAAGGTCTGCCCCCAACTCGTTCAGCACATCTTGGCTCTACACTCCCAAGTGGATTCCCGGACAGCAAATCTCCCGCAGAGTTGCCAGTACCGAGAGGACCGATAGCAAGCTTGTACGAGGATTCTGAGGATGCGGGATGTTGCGCACCGTGATGCTGAGCTCTCCAAATGCGCCGCGGATGTAGATTTCATGAACGTTTAGGGTCAGTCGTGGGTCTGCGATGATTCGGACCAGCGTCCTCTCGGGCCCAATTCCAGCAAGGCTCAACGTCGCGGCGATGTTGACGTTCGTGGGGAAATAACGTATGGCTTCACGAGCAGGACCTTCGTACACCACTACAGGCTCACGGATCTCTGAAGGATGGAGCTGGAGCCACTCTGTGAGCGCCTCAGGTGCCAATGCATGCGGAGGTTTGCGGGTGGTCAGGAGAACTCCCTCGATCTCGCCTCAGAATGCCGCAGCCTTCAACCCATCAATCCCGGCAATTCCTCCAGAAGGGATATAGAGCCGACGCCCACATTCTTCTGCCACAGCTGGCAGCTCAGAACCAGGTGGTTCTAAGAAGGCTCCTACGCTGAGAATGAGGAAGTCACACCCCGCCTGAAGGACTTGCTTGCCGTATTCGTGGACTGCCGCTTGGGAAGCTGCCTCTACGACTAGGTGCAGCTCACTGCCATCGAGCAGCTCCCCTACACTCGCCGCTACCTTAACGGACATCGGCACAAGCGATGCAACCGCCCGCGCCCGCCCCTCGTCGCGGTCGCAGACAGCCTTCAGCACTCCACCCGGTACCTCACCGTGAGCAAATGCCTCAGCCACGCTAGAGCCTATAGCCCCACAGCCAATTAGCCCAATCCCGATCTCATTCCCCATTGGGCACCTTCGTCAGGTTTGCCCCCGTTCCCCCTTGCGTTTTCGTCCTACCCAAGGGCTGCTTCCAGCACGACCGCTATTCAAGCACTACTACTAGGCCAGCCACCCCTATGCTTGCTGCCGCCACTTGATACTACACCCAATTGCCGGATACTGAGGATATGGCACCGGACGCCCTGCTAGGAGCGCATCCAACGCGGCTCGCAAGTCCTCCCCTGTTACGGGAAGACCGTTGTTCGGGGTAGAAGCATCAAACCGTCCATGGTAGAGCAGATGTAGCTCAGCGTTAGTCACAAAGAACTCTGGGGTACACTGGGCTCCGTAGGCACGGGCAACCTCTTGGGTCTCGTCGAACAGGTATGGGAAAGGATACCCCAACTGTTGCGCTATCTCCCGCATCTTCTCTGGGGAATCCTCCGGATACGTCTCTGGATCGTTGGAGTTGATAGCGATGAAGGAGACCCCCTTCGGAACGTACTCACGTGCCACCTCTACAAGCTTCGGCAAAATGTGCTTGACGTACGGGCAGTGGTTGCAGATGAACATAATGACCGTAGCACGCTCTGACTTCAGCTCTTGTAGTGAGCGCTTTTGTCCCGAAACGACGTCCAGCAGTTCGAAATCGGGAACCTTCATCCCCAGCGGTATCTCGCGCGACTGAACTGCCATTGTCGCTCCTCCTGCTCTCTGCTACCGGTACATCCCACCTCACAAAACTACACCACTGTCAACTCATAGACAATGCCGAATCCAGCAGGCACACTTACCCTTTACCCTCCCTTACGGCGCCCGCTCGATACCCAATAGCCACCTACTGTAGCCCAAAGCCAACTCGAATCAACATAGCAAGATGAACTCGAAGCCTGTAGCTGTGTAGTCCTATCGCACGCACACACTGACATGCAGACTAGCCTGCCACTCGCGCTCTCTGCGGCCGATAAAGCCGTAGCTTTGAACTTCTAAACGGTGCACTGAACGTGTAAACGGTGCGCTGAACGCGCTGACAACGACAGAGCCACCATGGTGCGTAACTTTCTGGAACACCTTGGGCTCTATACCGACCTCTATGAGCTGACGATGGCCCAAGGATACTTCGTCAGTGGTCGTGCTGAATCGCCAGCAGTCTTCGAGTACTTCTTCCGTACCAACCCCTTCCAAGGGGGCTACGTAGTCTTCGCCGGTCTGAGCGAGCTAGTAGAGCTCCTCCTCTCACTCCACTTCGGTGAGGATGACCTCCTCTACTTACGCCAACAGGGCTTTCGGGAAGATTTCCTGGAGTACTTACGCACCTTTCGCTTCCGCGGCACTATCTGGAGTGTCCGGGAAGGGGAGATCGTCTTCCCGCGAGAGCCTATCCTCCGGGTCGAAGGGAGACTGCTGGAGGCCCAACTTGTGGAGACTCTCGTTCTGAACCTCCTCAACTTCGCCTCGTTGATCGCAACGAAGGCCATGCGCATTCGGTGGGTCGCAGGTCATCGCTTCGTTGCCGACTTCGGCCTCCGACGTGCCCAAGGCTGGGGCGGAATGCTGGCCAGCAAGGCTTCCTATATTGGCGGGGCAGATGCCACATCTAATGTCGCCGCTGGAATGCTCTACGGCATCCCTGTCACCGGGACTCAGGCACACTCTTGGATTCAAAGCTTCGGGGATGAACTGGAAGCCTTCCGCACTTTCGCTCAGCTCTACCCTGACCGCTGCGTACTCTTGGTAGACACCTACAACACGCTCTCCAGCGGCATCCCGAACGCTATCCAGGTAGCTCGGGAGCTGGAAGAGCGTGGCTATCGCCTACTGGGCATTCGGATTGACAGTGGCGATCTCGCAGCTCTGAGCCGCCAGGCCCGCCGCATGCTGGATGAGGCAGGACTCCAGTACGTGAAGATCTTCACCTCCAACCAGCTCGACGAGTATCTCATTCGAAGCCTCCTGGAGCAGGGAGCACCGATAGATGGTTTCGGCGTCGGCACCCGGTTGGTGACAGCTTACGACTGCCCCGCACTGGATGGCGTCTACAAACTCGTGGAGTACGCCGGTAGACCGACGTTGAAGGTGTCGGACGACTTCACAAAGATTCTCCTACCGGGGCGCAAGCAGCTCTTCCGTTACTACGCCAGCGACGGCTCCTTCGTTGCTGATGGAATAGCCCTTTGGCATGAACCAGTTCCCCGTGAACTCTACCATCCCTTCTTCCCCATCCAGCGAATTGCGGTAGAAGGCTTGTATGCTGAACCTCTTCTAACCCCAGTGCTCCAAAACGGGGAGCTTTGCTCCCCTCTGCCTCCCCTTTCGGCAGTCCGCGAATACGCAGCGGAGCGCTTCCGCCAGCTTCCGGACGTCCACAAGCGCTTTGAGAACCCCCACATTTACCCCGTCGGGATTAGCCGCTCGCTGATGGAACTTCGTGACAGACTGGTCCAGGAGGCACTTCGTCTTCAGTAATCGCTCCTGGTTCCCCCAACGACCCCGAGTGCAGCCATGAAGGCTCTCCTGGTTGTCGACGTACAGAACGACTTCTGCCCCGGAGGCGCTCTCGCAGTACCTGAAGGGGATGCGGTCGTCCCGGTTATCAACCGGCTTATGGATGCCTTCCCGCTGGTGGTGGCTTCTAAAGACTGGCATCCCGCAGAGACGACGCACTTCCAGAAGTGGCCTCCACACTGCGTCCAGGGTACCTGGGGAGCTGAATTCCATCCGCGCCTGAGAACAGACAAGATCGACCAAGTCCTGCTCAAAGGAACAGGCACCCAGGACGATGGCTACTCGGCTTTTGAAGCCACAAATGTCAACCTAGCTGAATACTTACGCCAGCAAGGAGTGACGGAGCTCTACATTACCGGGCTAGCCACGGACTACTGTGTCCGGGCCTCAACGCTGGATGCCCTCCGAGAAGGCTTCCGCACTTATGTTGTGACTGATGCTATCCGAGCTGTTAACGTGAATCCGGGCGACGGAGAGCGAGCACTGCAGGAGATGCAGCAGGCTGGAGCCATCCTCATCAGTTCTGAGGACATCCTCCAGCCACAGGCAGCGTAGCTTCACTGCTTTGGGACAGCAATCTCGTATGCCTGCCCGCTCGGCGGCTCCGGCAGCTGGGGCTTGAGGATCCAAGGATTGAGGAGGCGAACATCCTTGTACCGTGCTCCTTGGAGCCGAGCCCACTCTACAAGGTCGGGAATCGCTCCCTCCCACCGAACATGCCGAACAGCAGGGGCCGAGTATCGCTCTGACCGCGGGATCTCGAGACCGTACCGCCGGGCGTGCTCCATGACATGCTTGATTGCGATGATGCGGTAGATGTAGCGGGTGGTCTCTTCGTTGAGGAAAGCGTCGTAGAAGCTGCTGACTCCCTGGGCTTGCAACTGCATCTGCAAATTCTCGTGCCCCATGTTGTAACCCGCAACGGCCAGCGTCCAATTCCGAAAGAGCTGATATCCCTGTTGCAAATAGCGTATGGCCGCAGCGGTGCTCCTTTCCGGATGGCGCCGCTCGTCCACAAATTCGTCTACTCGCAATCCCATTGCTCGCGCCGTCTCTGGAATGAACTGCCACAATCCCACGGCTTGCTTCGGCGACTGGACCGTTGGCAAAAGAGCGCTCTCAGCAATCGCAACGTACTTCAAGTCCAATGGCATCCCTGCCCGTCGAAGCGCTTCTTCAAAGAGAGCAAAGTAACGTCCGGCACGCTTCTGGTAGAGTACGATCTGCCCTGGCTGCTGCAGCAAGACGTAGAGCTCTCGCTCTATCCCCTCCCGCACTTCAGGGAGCTCCAACGGCACCGGTTCTCCACAGAACTCTAAATGCTGTGGCAACCGTACGGCTGCTATCCACTGCGTCCGCGCTCGCTTCTCCCTCGCCACGGCCACATCAGCGACTGCAAGGCAACACAATACGCAGCAGACAAGAGCAGACCATTGCATGGGCTATCCCCCGCAGAGCTCTCTTCCACTTGGCAATTCTATTACACGCTCGCACCATGAGCGCTCGTAGTCGGCATTAGTAGCAACGAGCACAATCCCGCCCTGTTGGCGGTGCTGCGCAACCAACTCCGCTACGGCCTCTCTACCGGCAGGATCCAGCACTGCTGCCACCTCATCCAGCACAAAGACGAGCGGTTTATGGGCAACTGCTAAGGCTACACGGACGCGTTGCTGCATCCCCGTGGAGAGCGTCCCAATCCTCTGTTGTGCGACTCCTTGCAACCCGAGCCGCTCCATCAGAGCTGCCGTCTCTTTTTGATCCCACTGCATCCCCCGGAGGCGCAGACTCAGCCCCACGAGTTCCCAGGGTGTGAATTCAGTATACAACTGCAGAAACGGCGCGACCACACCAACGGCCCAACTGAGGACTTCCCGCGGTGCGTACTGCTGACCGCGGAGCATAGCCCAAACCCTCCCCTCTGTCGGTTCGGCAAGACCACAGAGCACCTTCAGTAAGGTCGTCTTCCCAGAACCATTCGGACCAACGACAGCAAGCGCTTCGCCCGCACTGAGACGAAGCGTAACATACCGAAAGACCCATCGGCCAGGCACATATGCCTTGCCAATCTCTGCGGCTTCCACAGCTATCACGGCTCGGCCCAAACGACCAGTTTCCCCCACTCCTCGTACCCAGCGACGCGCAAGCGATAAACGTATACCCCCGACTGGAGCGAACCAGGGACAATGCAGCAGGTCATCCGCTCCCCATCGGCCTGGACACGAGCAGCAAACCCTGCTACCCGAGTCCACGCGGGTGTATAGAGTTCCACCTCCGCTGACTCCTCCAATCTCACCGACGCCGGTACTGGCAAGCAGAGCTTCTCGTGTCGGCCCACGAGATACGGTTGCGGGTATGGCCTGCTGATGACTTGTAGCGGGAACCCAGCATTCCAGAACGTGTGGTAGCAGAGGGTGTGGTTGCTCTCCCACCGTATCCTGTATGGTGTCCCCGGCAAGGGGTCACCCTGGGGGAGCATGCCGAAAGCCAGTGTGTAGGTTACGGCTGAACTGTCCCGCGAGACTACAGCGCCCGTGTTGGGATAAGAAAAGGCAACGTCCAGGGTGTCCGGTGTCCGGCTCCCATCCTCATGTCCCACCAAAACCCGAGCGAAGCGGAACTCAAACGGAAGCAGGCGCCCCGTGTGGACGAAGGCTGGCGCGACAAACCGTTCGGCTACGGCAAATCGCACCGTCGGAAAATCCGCAGCGCGTGGGAAATACCCCGGCCGCGCTCGTTCCCCAGTGTAATACATCCACGGCAAGAACTGGCACCATGCATCTGCCAAAGTAATCCCCCCGACCTGCTGCAAAGCCGTATCTAAAGCAGCATACGGATGGGCCCCTCGCCCAATCCCCTCCCACATTCGGCGGAGCACTCCGTCTCCCCAACGCACGTAGAGGTACTGCCCGAAGACAGCAAACCGGTACCCTAAGCTTGGATTATCGGCCTCTCCGAAGACGCATCGCTCAGGCGAATGGAACAGCTCAGGCAAGAACTGCTCGTAATCTCGTGTGTCCGGAAAAACGCGCCACTCCATGAAGGTACTGGCCAGCTCGTAGAGGAGCACTCCGTGCTGAGCGATGCCGTAGTTGCCGAACTGAATGGCATGGTACAACTCGTGTGCAATCGCTATCCGGAGAGCCCGCACACCTGTCTCTCTGTAGGTAGGGCGCCGGTTGGAGGAATCCAAAGGGCTGTAATCGTTGTCCAAGAGGAGAAACGAGGAGAAGCAGGGGTAGACGCCATGCGGGAGCAATTGCTCGGGCACGGTCTCCCCATAGAGTCCGCGCCCTCCCAAATCAACGAAGTAAACGTCGTACGCCGAAGATCCCCCTCTGCCACTGTCCAATGGTGGCGGTGGATACTGGAGACTGTCAACGAGAACAGTGTAGACATACCGGAGCAGAGCAGCAGCCGTGTCAAGGTAATCGGGAAGGCCATTCCTATCGTAGTCACCAGAGGGCACAGCATCCCTCCCCGAAAGGGCGTAGTGGAGCCGAAAGCGGCCGTCGGGAGTCTCGTACCAAAAGGGAAGCATCGGGCGTTCGCTGGAGAGCTCCTGCTGCTGGTAGTGCAGGTGCCGATCTGCAAAGGCACAGCGCCCAGCTACCCCTACGTACGATAGCCAGCATAGCTGGAGTAGCCCCACACTAGCCTTGGCAAAAAAAGAGCCCACCCCGTGGACCCGCCACAGAGTGGGCTCCCCAGAATGTCGAACGATCACCGTGCAACGATCATGAGCTGCCGGACAACCCCTCGAGCAGTCTCAAGCTGGTAGATGTAAGCACCAGGTGCAAGCCCCAGGGCTGCAACGTCCAAGCGTTGGCTGTACTCTCCAGCTGCAACGACACCCTCTGACAGGAGAACGATCGGTCGGCCGAAGACATCCAAGATGCTCAGCCGCATCCAGCCACCCTCTTGGAGGCGGTATCGAATGGAAGCACTTGCATTGACCGGATGCGGCGCCACTGCCCACAGGATGTTCCCTCCATGCGACGCCTGCTCGACAATACCTGTGAGCCGCAGCACTACCCTGTCGCTAGTATCTGAGCCACATTCGTTGCTCACAACGCAGAAGTAAGTACCCTCGTCCGAACGGGCCATGTTAGGAATCACGTACGTAGAGCTCGTGGCCCCTGACAGCGGGACTCCATCTCGGTACCACTGATAGCTCAGCGGAGGTTCGCCTGTTGCTTGTACACTCAATGTCACCTGCGACCCTGGGGCAAAGGTCCCGCCTTGTGGGTGCTGCGTGATCTGAGGCGGCTCCTTGACGCGGACCGTGACAGGATCGGTTCGCACCGTTCCGCAGGTGTTCCGCACCTCCACGAAGTACGAAGCTGTCTGGGCTGCTACGTCTTGATACGTAGGCTGCGTCGCCCCAGCGATTGGGACATTATCCCGATACCACTGGTACTGCAACGGAGCAGTCCCCGTTGCCTCCACCTGCAGTGTGAAACTCGCACCCCGGCATACTGCTGTGGCAGTCGGAGCAGTCGTGATCCTTGGTCCAACGTTGACCTGCAATCTCACCCGGTTAGAGATGACATTCCCACATGGGCCAATGATAACACACCACCATTCCCCCGTATCTGCAATTGTAGCAGTAGCCGTGTACGTCGCCTGCACAGCCCCAGGGACGATTGTGCCATTGTGGTACCACTGATATCCTGTGATCGTCCCCGTCGCCTGAACCAAGAAGCTGAACTGTTGTCCTTCGCACACCGTCTGGGCTGCTGGCTGCTGGGAAATCTGAATCGCCTCGGCGACCTCTACCTGGGTTTGTGCCTCCTCTGCCGCTCCAGAGGGCACTGTCGTGACAACCACCGTATAGACCCCAGCATCGGACGGCACCACTCCAACGATTCGCAGGGTATTGGTCTGGGCCCCACTAATCCGGCCACCGTCCGCCAACTGGACACCATCTTTGTACCACTGATAGCTCAGCCCGGACTCTCCAAGCGGAGGTTCTGCCTGCACTGACAAGATGAGAGTATCGCCCACACACTCCCGTAGGTTACTCGGTGGACGCTGCTTGATGATAGTACCTGCCGCAAAGGCAGCGGCAGTGACTACCAGCCACGCCATAGCAAGTCCCGTTGCTCCAATAGAGCTCCTCCGTACCATGGAACCCTCCTTGTTGCTCGGACATTTACTCGTCGTAACCACAAAAATACAGAGCCGGCAGGGGAAGAGCTTTCCCCTGCCGGCTACTCCTTACCGTACCACTACCACTACCCGCTGCCCGACAACCCTCCCCTGTCGCTCCACCT